>CAZXIP010000317.1:0-2195 GCA_964640755.1 uncultured Smithella sp.
AAAGAGGGGCGCGGATTTATGCCGAAATGATCGGTTACGGCTGTACGTCTGACGCCTATCACCTTGCCGCTCCACCCCCTGAACACGAAGGTGCGGGACGCAGCATGCGGGTGGCGATTAAAGATGCCGGCCTGAATACGACCGATATCGACTATATCAACGCACATGGCACCTCAACACCGCTTAATGATCTTTATGAAGTACAGGCGATCAAGAATCTGTTTGGAGAACACGCCAAAAAGTTGATGGTCAGCTCGACAAAATCGATGACAGGCCACATGCTGGGAGGCACAGGCGCCGTGGAGGCGATTTTTTGTATCAAAGCGATTCATGAGGGCATGATTCCGCCCACGATCAATCTGGAAAACCCGGACGATGGATGTGATCTGGATTTTGTGCCCAATGTCGCCCGTAAAAAAGAAATCAATACTGCGATGTCCAACAGTTTTGGGTTTGGCGGTGTCAACGCCGTAATCGTATTTAAAAAATATTGCGCATAGATGTTTTTTTGCGGGGAGGAATTTTTTTCGATGTCTTTTTTAGATAAAGTGGATCCGGAAGTTGCACATGCCATTGACCTGGAAACCAAACGTCAGGCGGGAAAACTGGAGCTCATCGCTTCGGAAAATTTTGTCAGTGAAGCCGTTCTGGAAGCCCAGGGCTGCATCATGACCAATAAATATGCCGAAGGTTATCCCGGCAAACGCTATTACGGCGGCTGCGAATATGTGGATATTGCTGAAACGCTGGCGATCGAACGCTGCAAGAAACTCTTCGGCGCGGAGGCGGTCAATGTACAGCCGCACTCCGGCACACAGGCCAATATGGCCGTGTATTTCGCGGTCTGCGCTCCCGGTGATACGGTGTTAGGTATGAACCTGTCGCATGGAGGCCATCTGTCTCATGGCAGCCCGGCAAATTTTTCGGGTAAATTCTACAAAATCGTTCCCTACGGCGTCAACCGGGACACGGAAACTATCGACTATGACGAGCTGGCCGTGATTGCCAGGGAAAACAAACCGAAAATGATTGTGGTCGGCGCCAGCGCCTACCCGCGGATGATTGATTTCGACAAATTCCGCGCCGTGGCCGATGAAGTCGGGGCGGTGATCATGGCGGATATCGCGCACATTGCGGGGCTGGTAGCCGTGGGACTGCATCCGTCCCCGATTCCCGTTTGCGAATATGTTACCACTACGACGCACAAAACCCTGCGAGGACCGCGCGGCGGTTTAATTATGTGCAAGGAACCCTACCTCAAAATCCTCAACAGCCGGGTGTTTCCCGGTATGCAGGGCGGCCCGCTGATGCACGTCATCGCCGCCAAAGCCGTAGCCCTGAAAGAGGCCCTGATGCCCGATTTCAAAGACTATCAGCAGCAGATTGTGAAAAATGCCAAAGCCATGGCGGATGAATTGAAGAATTCCGGTTTCCGGCTGGTGTCGGGAGGTACGGACAATCACCTGATGCTCGTTGACCTGACCGCCAAAGGCGTTACGGGCAAGGACGCGCAAGAGGCCCTGGATCGCGCGGCCATTACCGTTAACAAAAACGGTATTCCTTTTGACACGCAGGGGCCGATGGTTACCAGCGGCATCCGTATCGGTACACCGGCGCTCACGACCCGTGGCATGAAGGAAAATGAAATGCGCCTCATCGCTTCGCTGATTGCCGATGTGATCAATCATATCAATGATGAGCAAAAAATTCAGGCCGTGGCCGAAGAAGTCAAAAAGCTTTGCTCCCGGTTCCCGCTGTATGCGTCAAGAATAAAAAAATAAAGCGGAACACGGGCACGGACGACTCATCGGAAAGCAGAAGACTATGGCGGAAAAACATGCGCCGTCGCAGGATGTTTCGGGCAAAATCAATTCCCGTCCCGACTGGGACACTTATTTTCTGGATATTGTTGAACTGGTCTCAAGGCGCGCCACCTGTCTTCGTCGTGCGGTAGGCGCCGGCCTGGTGCGCGACCGGAGGATTCTGGCCACTGGCTACAATGGTGCTCCTTCCAAACTGCAGCATTGTTTGGATGTCGGATGCCTTCGCGAACAGCTCAACGTGCCGTCGGGAGAACGCCATGAATTATGCCGCGGTCTTCACGCGGAGCAAAACGCGATTATTCAGGCCGCCCTGCACGGAGTCAGCACGAAGGGTTCAACTTTATACTGCACCAATCATCCGTGTGTGATCTG
>CAZXIP010000318.1:0-2187 GCA_964640755.1 uncultured Smithella sp.
CAGCAGGATCCCTACAACAATATCATCCGCACCACGCTGGAGGCGCTGGCGGCGGCTCTCGGCGGCACCCAGTCGCTTCACACCAACTCGTTTGACGAGGCCGTCAGCCTCCCCACGCCGCTTTCTTCCCGTATTGCCCGCAACACGCAGATCATTATCCAGGAGGAATCGCAAATCTGCCACGTCGTCGATCCCCTCGGCGGTTCTTATTATGTTGAATCTCTTACGGCGTCCATTATCCGGGAGGCCCGCAAGATCATGGATGAAATCGAAGAACTGGGCGGCATGGCCAAAGCCATCGAAACCGGCATGCCAAAGATGAGGATTGAGGAATCCGCCGCCCGCAGGCAGGCACGGATCGACCAGGGCAGGGACACCATTGTCGGCGTCAATAAATACTGTATCCAGGAAGAAACACCGATCGACGTTCTTGACATTCCCGGTTCTGTCCGTGACGAACAGATCAGCCGCATCAAACAAATCAAATCCACGCGCAATAACGCGGCCGTGCAGAAAGCCCTGGAGAAAATAACCTCCGTGGCCGAAAAGGGCGGCAACCTCCTGGAGGCGTCGATCGAAGCCGTGCGGCTCAGGGCAACCGTGGGAGAAGTGTCCGACGCCGCGGAAAAAGTGTTTGGCCGTTATGTGGCGACGACAAGGGTCATCTCTGGCGCCTACTCTTCGGAATACGGAGAAAGTGAAGTCCTTCAGGCCTTGCGCGGACGAACGGACAGATTCCTGGAAAAAACAGGACGCCGCCCCCGCCAGCTAGTGACCAAAATGGGACAGGATGGTCATGACCGGGGGATCAAGGTGGTTGCCACGGCTTATGCCGATATGGGTTTCGATGTGGATATTAGCCCGATGTTTCAGACCCCGGAAGAAGCGGCAAGAATGGCTATTGAAAACGACGTGCATGTGGTGGGCGTATCGAGCCTGGCCGCAGGCCACAAAACCCTTGTACCGGAACTGATCGAGAACCTGAAAAAAATGGGAGGGGAAGACATTATCGTGGTTGTCGGCGGCGTCATTCCTCCCGCGGATTATGATTTCCTTTACTCCAGAGGCGTCAAAGGGATATTCGGCCCCGGTACGGCGGTTACCGACTCGGCGGACAGGGTTCTTCAACTGCTGGAAGAACAATACCTCTGAAAAAAAGGAAAGGCATGTTTGCAAAGGGTGGACTGCCTCTGACATTGCAGAGACTGTCCACCTGTCAATATCAGTTCGATTTGCTTACGGGAGTGAACTTTTCCGATATATCAATGATCATCTCATGATCAGGCAATTCCTGAAACGAAAGAGCCTGTTTCGGCTGCTTGTCCAATTCGATCATCCTCACGGCCCTGCTGGTCTGGGTATGGAAATAGTACCGCTTCCGCTTCAGATCCGAAAGCGACGTCCACGCTGTGGAGTCCTGGATCTGACCCTTTCCGGTTGGCGAATTTGCAATGATTGAACCTTCTGGAATATCGAACTGGTTTAGAATCCGAAAAGTCCTGTCAATGGTTTCATCCGGTCCTGTCTTGGTGGTCGGGATAGCCGTACTCAGAAAGAACATGGCCCTGACAAATCGCGAAGTGGGCGTGAAATCGCCCGGCAGGCCGACGGCGCCGGTGCCGTTGCCCATCTTGTCATAGGTCTTCCCGTTGAAAACGGCGTTTTCCCTGCTCAGTGACTGCAACCCGATATAATTCTTTATGTTGGTGATATGCCAGTCATAGGTTGGATTGTTGGTGATCACGCCGATGTTGTCGAAGATCTTGGCCTTCCCGTCCTTGAACTCGACAACGATAGAAGCACCGCTTTCGTCCGTCACGAGATAGTGCAGCTGCGGACAGGTCTCTTTGTTGCACAGAAGTTTGCCTTTGTATTTCAGGGTGAACTGGGCAACATCGACGGTTCTTTTCTCCAGGACCTCCCGGACTTCCCTCACGGTGGCAAAACTGCTCAGAACCCAGGACACGAAATCCGTATTGGCAATCGTCCTGCCGCCCTCCGGTTTGTTATGATATTCCTCATAGCCCATGTGATAGAAACCGCCGCAGGACAATCCCTTTTCATTGATTCCGTCCGCAACCTCGTCAAGGACAGGCAGGCCGGGGCGAGCCGGACTCATACCCGCGTGCTGGTATTTTGCCGTCCATTGAAGTCCGGTTATACCGTCGCCGCAGATATTCATTCTGC
>CAZXIP010000319.1:0-2168 GCA_964640755.1 uncultured Smithella sp.
CGCCCGGTCAGCGTGTTTTGGAACTGGGATGCGGCAGGGGCGATTTGCTGGCTGCTCTCAAGCCTTCAAGGGGTGTGGGCGTTGACTTTTCTCCGGAAATGATTCTGCGTGCAAGAAAGCGGTATCCGGACCTCACATTTATTGAGGCAGACTGTCACAATCTGGAGGATATCGATGGTCCCTTTGACGCCATCATCCTTTCGGACCTTGTCGATGACGTCTGGGATGTGCAGGAGGTCTTTACCGGGCTTTCACGACTGTGCCATGACAGAACACAAATCATGATAAATTCTTACAGCCGGGTCTGGGAACTGCCGCTTTTTGTTGTTGAAAAGCTCGGTCTGGCAAAACCCAAGCTGTCTCAAAACTGGCTGACCATAGAAGACGTCTCCAACATCATGAACCTTGCGGGCATTGAAGCCATCCGCAGATGGCACGAGATCCTTTTGCCCATTCATTTTCCAATCATCGACAAATTCTGCAATAAGTTTCTTGCCAGGCTTTGGCCGTTCAAGCTTCTCACGTTGTCCAACTTCATTATGGCCCGTCCCCGCCCCCGAAATGTTTCCAGGGATCCTCTGGTTTCCGTTATTGTGGCGGCGCGCAACGAAGCGGGAAACATTGCTGAAATTTTCCGGCGGACGCCGGAAATGGGCACTGGAACGGAAATCGTTTTTGTTGAGGGACATTCCCAGGATGATACCTATGCCGTCATTGAAAAAGAAATCGCCAGGCACCCCGAAAGAAAAAGCCAGCTGCACCGCCAGACAGGCAAGGGAAAAGGTGACGCCGTGCGGCTGGGATTCGCCAAGGCAAAAGGTGATGTCCTGATGATTCTGGACGCCGACATGACAGTTCCTCCCGAGGACCTCCCGCGCTTTTACGATGCCCTGGTCAGCGGGAAAGGCGAGTTTATCAACGGTGTGCGTCTTGTTTATCCCATGGAAGATGAAGCGATGCGTTTCTTCAATTTTCTGGGCAACAAGTTTTTCAGCCTTGCCTTTTCCTGGCTTTTGGGTCAGCCGATCAAGGATACGCTTTGCGGAACCAAAGTTCTGCGCAAGAGCGATTATGAACTCATTGCCGCCAACCGGAAGTATTTTGGGGATTTCGATCCGTTCGGAGACTATGATCTGATCTTTGGCGCGGCCAAGCTGGGACTGAAGATCGTTGATCTGCCCGTTCGTTATCGCGCGCGGACATACGGCACAACGAATATTCAGCGATGGAGTCATGGCTTGCTCCTGTTGAGGATGGTTGCGTTCGCGGCAAGAAAAATAAAGTTTACTTAATCATAGACAACAAGACATGACTGAAGACAAAAGAATCCAGAACGAAATCATCCATGGCAAGTACATTCGGGAACATGGCGAAGAGATATGGAACTGGTCATCACCCGCGGGGAAATTGCGGTGGGCCAGAAGATGCCGGCTGTTTAAGGAATTTATCGGCAATCGCAAAAGCCTTGTCCTGGAAATTGGCTGCGGCACGGGTCTGTTTACAAAAGAACTGGCTACGACGGATAACACTATTACAGCAATTGACATTTCCGATGCCTTGATCACGGAGGCGAAAAAACGTGTCCATGCCGGGAATGTCAAATTTGTCGTGGACAATGCCTATCAAACCAAATTTAATCCAAACAGCTATGACTTCATTGTTGGCAGTTCCTCCCTTCACCATCTGGAAGTGGATCAGGCGCTGAAGGAGTTTGCAAGGATACTGAAGCCCGGAGGCGGCATTATGTTCACGGAACCTAATATGATGAATCCGCAGATTGCGTTAGTTAAAAACATACCGGCCCTCAAGCGCAGGGCGGGGGACTCCCCTGATGAGACCGCTTTTTTCCGATGGGGAATCGCAGGAAAGCTCCGCAGTCACGGCTTTACAGATATTTCCATTGTCCCTTTTGATTTTATGCATCCCGGAATTCCGGAATCGCTTCTGGGCATTGCCGGACAACTTACGTCTGTCATTGAAAAGTTGCCCGTCCTGAAAGAAATTGCCGGTTCATTGATCATTCAATGCCGGAAGAAATGAAGCATGCAGATGATAGGGCATAAGTATCCTGACATCAGCAATGTGTCCACCCCGGCGAACACTCAATCCTTTAATTCGTGATAAATAGGCATTGTTTTTTTTCTCTTTTAAGAATAATTATTACAACG
>CAZXIP010000320.1:0-2152 GCA_964640755.1 uncultured Smithella sp.
TTTGCGATTTGTGGACTTCAGGAAACCATTTGTAAAGCGTTGAAGACACCTACAAGTCCTCAGTATTTTTATTCATGAGGCCTAAGAATTACCACTTGAAAGATTGAATTAGCTCATATCACAAACGAATACATAAATAGCGGCTCCTATTGGCACTATATACAAGATACTCACTCTAATGACAGTCACGATTGAATTGGTTGCCTCTGGAAAAGATTGCGTTTTTTCATCTGACAACTTCCTGTATCTTACGAAAGTATTTTCATCAGGGATCGATGAAAGACCACATCCCTTTTAAGATTCTTCAAAGGATTTTTTTACCCGCGTCGGTTCCGCTTTTGACGATATACACATCCGTAATTTTTCCCACGATCGCCGACTTTGGCTTCAGGGTATCTTTAATCCCTCGCACCCATTCGACGTCCTGCCGGAAAATCTCATCGTCCGTGTGAATGGTAATGTCCGCCTTGATCTGGTAACCGCCTTTTTCACCCCACCAGACTAGTGCGATTTTTGGGTTTCCCTTTAAATTCGCAAGCGTTTTCCCAAAATACTGATCGGAAATAAGCAGCGTTTCATCATCCAGAAACTTGAACGCTCCAATCGGCACTACGTTTGGTACGCCATCTGTTGAAGCAGTGGCGAGAAAAGCGATTTTTGTGCCCTGCATGCTTTCTTTGATTTCTTCTGTGACCCGAACCATATTACGTCCCACCAGTCTTATCGCGTGATGTTTTTTCTATAACAGAATATGTTGATTCTGAAAAATCCCATTTTACACGACTGGAAGTTCCATGCTGCTTTCTTTTTCAGCCCGTTCATCAAGAATGATTTCCAGTGCCATACGCGCGGCTTTGCCAACAAGCGTGGAACATTGATCTGCCATGCCGGCGGCAACGGCTGCTTTCAGATCTTCCATGTCATAGAGATTGAAGAAGCGGCCGAACTGCCTAACTTGAATATCGTGGCAACGGCACGTTGAAAATTCCTGAACAAACCGTTCGTAGAATTTTTTCGTCAGAAGCAGCGCCCTTATCTGTTTTCCCATTCTGCCCAAATCTGCCTGTTTCCGGCCGAAGAAGTAACTTATGGCGAGAGTGCCACCAGACAGGGCTCCGCAGTGGCCGTCGCCGGAAAGCCCGACACCGTCTGCAAATCCTGTGGCGGCGCGCACGACGTTCTCATCATTGATGCCAAGCACCTCAAAGATGGCAGCAAGAGAGCATTGCGCGCAGTTTCCGCCTTTGAGTTCGTATGACTTTGCTCGGTTATAGACCTCTTCCAGCATTGTCTGTTTTTCCATGAGAATATCATCCTTTCGTCACATGTATTCCGGGCCGAAATTTCGACCATCTTCAGCCCTGCCCTCCGTTGGAAGTTCGATGCGGATATTTTCTTCCTGAAATAAATATTGACAGGCGGCGGACGGCATATGCCGTGATGTCCGCCTGTCATCTGCAACCGCGTTCAATCGTGAGATGTCTTTTTCGTCGTGCGATCGATTTCACCGATCAGTGTTTGGGACTGATCAGGAAGCAGCGCAAAACCCATGTCCTTGCGGTAAATGATGTTCATTTTCTGATCGATAATCAGGTAAACCCTTTTCGATAGGGGCAGAAGCCAGTGGTCTGCGCCATAGAGTTTGGCGATTTTGCCTTTTTCATCGACCAGCAGTGTCATGTTCTTCAAACCGTGTTTTTCAATGAATTTCCGGTGTGATTCGGCCGAATCGCGTGAGAGTCCTAGTATTTTAACTTTTCTTGCTTCATATTTGGAGATGTTTTGTTGAAACTCAACAAACTGGCGTATTCAGACGCCGGTATCATCTTTGGGATAAAAGGCCAGCACAACAGCCTTGTAATCTTTGAGCGTTTCGCTGAGGGTCCACATTTTCCCGTCCTGATCCGGAAGCGTAAAATCCACGGCATTCTGATCGGGTGAGGCCACGTCGGTCTTGACCTCCGCCCCTGCGGTGGCGCACACAACAAATAAAAAAATCAAAACGTAAATCTGTTTCTTGATTTTCATGGTTTTTTCCTCAGAGAGTTGACAGCGGACGGCATTTTGTTGCGTGCCGCCCGCCGATTGTTTGTTAACCGAGGTTAATCATCAAACGCCATTTTCGTTTTCCAGACTTCCCAGACCTTGCCCA
>CAZXIP010000321.1:0-2140 GCA_964640755.1 uncultured Smithella sp.
CATACATGGCGGTAATGATCGATGACCTGATCACGCGGGGCGTGGACGAACCCTACCGCATGTTTACCTCGCGCGCCGAATATCGCCTGATTCTAAGGGAAGATAACGCCGTCATCCGACTGATGGGCAAGGGCTGTGAACTGGGTTTAATTGACCGAGCGTATTATCTGGATCTTCAGGATCAAATGAAGAAAATCGATGAGGGCCTCAGACATCTCAGGGCTTCATCCGTCAAACCCTCGGCAGAAATCAATGAAAAGCTCAACGTATTGTCTTCACCGCCGATTACGCAGGCTACGAATCTGTACAGCCTTCTAAAAAGGCATGAAATTGCTTACGACGATTTAAATGGTTTTCCCGGATGGGAATCCGAACCGGATCCTTTTGTGAAAAAGCAGATAGAGATCGAAACCAAGTACGAAGGCTATATCAAGCGCCAGTTCGAGGCGACAAAAAAATTAAAAGACCAGGAAAAGAAGAAGATTCCCCCGGATTTCGATTACTCAGAGGTTCCGGGCCTTTCCAATGAACTCAAGACAAAGCTCACCCGCATAGCACCTGTCACCATCGGCCAGATGGAACGTATTCCGGGTATGACGGAAGGCGCCATCTCGGCCGTTCTGATTATGCTGAAGAAACGGGAGATGACGTCACCCTCAACTTAATTTATCTTGACAGTCCCAAGGGTAATTCCTATACTTCCACAGTAAAAATTGGTCCTGTATTGATTATAATGACTATCTACGTACTCCGTGTTTTTTAAAAGGAGGCTCCGATGCGATGGAGAGGGGAACGGCAAAGCGACAATGTTGAAGACCGCAGAGGGATGTCGGTTTCGCGCGGTGCAAAAGTCGGCGGCATAGGCGGCCTCGGTCTTGTGGCGGTGGTGGTTATCAGCATGTTCCTCGGTGTCGATCCGACTGCCCTTTTGCAGGTCGTCGGACAGAGCACTCAATCCTCCTCCGTATCCACAGAGCAGACAGCATCTCCACCCGCCAATGATGACATGCGCAATTTTGTGGCCGTTGTTCTGGCGGAAACCGAAGATGTGTGGAAAGAAACATTTCAAAATGCGGGACGGACATATGAAGAGCCGAAACTGGTTCTTTTTTCAGGTGCTGTCGAATCTGCCTGCGGTATGGCTGACGCGGCTGTGGGGCCGTTTTATTGTCCGGCTGATCATAAGGTGTATCTTGATCTTGCTTTTTTCAAAGACCTTCACTCCCGGTTTGGCGCGTCCGGTGACTTCGCCCAGGCATACGTGATTGCTCATGAGATAGGCCACCACGTGCAGACACAGCTGGGCATCATTCAAAAAGTAAATGCGATGCAGGCGCGCGCTGACAGAACCGAGAGAAACAAATTAAATGTGATGCTGGAATTACAGGCAGACTGCCTGGCCGGCATGTGGGCTCACCAGGCCCAGAAAAAACGCAATATTTTGGAAGAAGGCGATATTGAAGAGGGACTGAATGCGGCAAGCGCAGTTGGCGATGACCGCATCCAGAAAAGAACGCAGGGATACGTGGTTCCCGACGGATTCACCCACGGCAGCTCAGCCCAGCGTGTCAGATGGTTCAAGAAGGGATTGGAACAGGGCGATATCGCAGCATGTAATACCTTCAATGCCGGCGATCTATGAGTGTGATCCCGCTTACGCGGGACAAGCGTTAATTCTCTGTAGCTTTTTGCGAGGTGGTTGATTCAGCCCTGAGCATCGGGCTTGTTTTTGTGGATTGCAGCTGAGAAGAAAACAGCACTTCATGATCAAGCTGTATATTTTCTCAGGAAAAAGCGAGAATTGATTAGACAGGACACAAGGGAGGTGCATGACATGGCTGAAGATGAAGTCAAGAAAACAGAGGAACAGGATCCATATGATGTCAAACAATACCATGAAGTAAAAAAGGGCGACACTCTCTGGAAAATAGCCGAGAAGTACTACGGCGACGGCAATCTTTATAAACAGATCTTCGAGGCCAACCGGGATATTCTCAAAAAGCCTGACGTGATCAAAATCGGACAGAAACTGCATATTCCCTGATTGCAGCTATCGGAATATCGTTAATCACAAAAATCAATAAATTCAACAAGAAAGGATTCATTATGAAAAAAAATCTTTTGTGCATAGGAGTCATCC
>CAZXIP010000322.1:0-2111 GCA_964640755.1 uncultured Smithella sp.
GTTGATAAATTTGAATATCAGCGGGGCTACAAGTTTTCCACCTACGCGACCTGGTGGATCCGCCAGGCAATTACACGAGCCATCGCCGATCAGGCGCGCACCATCCGGATTCCCGTACACATGATTGAAACGATTAACAAGCTGATCCGGACCTCCCGGTACCTGGTGCAGGAACTGGGGCGTGAACCGACCCCTGAGGAAATTGCCAACAAAATGGAATATCCACTGGAAAAAGTGCGCAAGGTGTTGAAAATCGCCAAAGAACCGATTTCTCTGGAAACGCCGATCGGGGAGGAAGAGGACAGCCACCTTGGTGATTTTATTGAAGATAAAAAAATCATGTCTCCTTCGGAAGCAACAATCAGCATGGATCTGGCTGATCAGACACGCAAAATTTTATCCACCCTCACTCCGCGTGAAGAGAAGGTTCTGCGCATGCGTTTTGGAATCAGTGACCGGATAGGCGTGGTGGTTCAGGATGAAAATCAGCCCGTCGATGTTGTGGAGTCCGATATCGTGGAACAGGAGATTATTGAAGAGGAAATACCAAAAAAAACAAAGAATTCATCAAGAAAGCGAGCAGCAAAATAGTATTGACAACCGGCTCAATACGGTATATTTCACAAACCCAATGCCGGTTCGATCCGCACAGATTCTGTATTCATTGGCGGTGCCGTCGCGGTATGGATGGCTAAATGGTAAAGAAGCCGCAAATAGGATAAAGGGCGGGCCTATAGCTCAATTGGTAGAGCCACCGGCTCATAACCGGTAGGTCCCTGGTTCGATCCCAGGTGGGCCCACCAGATTTTACAGCAAGGGATATTCTGTATGATAGCAGGGAAAAAACGGTTTTTACAGGCTAGGAGTTGTTGCGATACTGCCAATGACTTCACTGCCGCGGATGGACAAATGAAATTGTCATCGCTCGGCACAAAGAACAAGGCACAAATCAAGGCTATCTGAAAATGCACCCCGAAAAGGTGCATTTTTTTATTGCCCTAAAAAAAGGAGAAAATAGTTGAAAGAGAAATTATCATTGTTAATCAGTCTGCAGGAATGTGATTCACAGTTGGTCAAGTTATCATCAAAAAAGATTAAACTTCCGGAAAAGATCTGCAAGATGGAAGAAGATTTTCAGGTCTACAAGGAAAACGTTGAGCAGAACAAAAGAAAGCATGATGAACTCAAAGCACAGCGGGCCGAATGTGAGGCTACCGTTAAGAAACTGAGCGATGGGATGATCAAGGCCAGGGAAAGGCTGCTGGAGGTAAAGAACAATAAGGAGTATCAGGCCATGCTCAAGGAAATTGAAACGTCTGAAAAGACGCGGGGTGATGTTGAATCCCGGATCATCGCGCTCATGGAAGAAATGGATAAACTCTCAGTGCTGGTGAAAAAGGATGAGGAAACGTTAAAGCAGGCCAAAAGCAATCATGAAAAAGAAAAGAAAATAATCGAGGATGATCTCAGTGCGGTTGACGCAGATACGGTGACCTGGACGGAGAAAAAAGACGTTTTACAAAAAAGCATTCCCGCAAATCTTCTGGCTCAATACGAGAGAGTAAAAAAACGCAATAACGGCGTGGGTGTGATTCCCGTCTGGAAAGCGGTCTGCAACGGCTGCCACATGAATATTCCCCCGCAGTTGTACAATGAACTTCAACGCTCAAATGATTTGCTGTGCTGTCCCAACTGTAACCGGATCATGTATTTTCAAAATCGGGAAGAGTCCGCCTAGTCTTGTATGGAAAATACAAAGGTGAAATTATACAGTGACGGAGCCTGCCGGGGCAATCCGGGGATTGGCGGTGCCGGTGCAGTGATTACTGATGACTCCGATCATGTTCTCTGGGAAGGCAGTCAGTATCTGGGACACTGCACGAATAATATCGCCGAGTATCAGGCGCTGATTCTCGGTCTGAAGGGCGCATTGGCTTGCGGTTATAAGCATCTGGAGATTTATCTGGATTCGGAACTGCTGGCCAACCAGATCAATGGTTCCTACAAAGTCAAGAATGAAAATCTGAAAATCCTGATGCAGGAAGTCCGCAGCCTGCTTTCTTCATTTGAATCGTCTCAGGTAAAACATGTTTTGCGCTGTCACAATGCCC
>CAZXIP010000323.1:0-345 GCA_964640755.1 uncultured Smithella sp.
GCGTCAACGCCATCGCACCGGGTTTTTTCCACACGGATATGATGGCCTACATCGACAAGCCTGAATTCAAACCGATTCGCGACGCAATGGTCAACGAAATTCCGCTCAGGCGTGTCGGAGAAATGGATGACATAAAAGGCGTCGCCGTGTTCCTTGCCTCTCCGGCTTCATCCTTCATGACCGGTCATATTATGGTGGTTGACGGCGGCCTGATTGCCAAGTGATGCCCGGCATCACCTTTTCATAAAAACGCCCTGGGTGATTGAATCACTCAGGGCGTTTGCTTTTCCAACTATAAAAAATAGCAATTCCCGACTTTGACAGCAAAAGTGGTTTTCCTCGAAA
>CAZXIP010000323.1:355-2096 GCA_964640755.1 uncultured Smithella sp.
AATAGCAATTGTAGTGCTTCCTTATAATCTTGTCATATCGACCAGCGGGAGATATCTTTTTTATATGCCTGCTTTATTAAGATTTCTCACTTCGTTCGAAACGATATTAATGTAAAGCTTTTACTGAAACACCACACTAAAATTTTACCTTTGGCGCGGCCTTGGCTTCTTTAGGCGCTTCGAAGAAAGCGGCTTCTTTAAAGCCGAATATTCCTGCAATGATGTTTGCCGGGAATGTTCTGATTTCCTGATTGTAGATTTTCACCGCTTCATTATATCTCATCCTCTCCACGGCAATCCTGTTTTCCGTTCCGGCCAGCTCATCCTGAAGCTTCAAGAAATTCTGGTTGGATTTCAGGTCGGGATATCTTTCTACAACGACCATCAGGCGGCTCAGCGCGCTGGACAGTTCATTGTTCGCCGCAATTTTGTCTGGAACGGTCCCGGCTCCGCCCACTCTCGAGCGTGCGTTGGTCACTTCAACCAGAACATCTTTTTCCTGCTTTGCATATCCCTTAACGGTTTCCACCAGGTTAGGAATCAGATCATAACGGCGCTGCAACTGATTTTCCACCTGCGACCAGGCCGCCTTGATCGCAACATCCATCTTCACGAATTTGTTGTAATTGCCGGCAACCATTGAATATAAAGAAATTGCCAGAAACGCAATGACCGCCAATACGATGATGACTTTTTTTCCAGATGACATTCTCCCGCCCTCCATTCAGTTAGTTGATCATAAACCATCTATGATGTGAAACATATTCTCCACTTCCCGCATGTACTTTTTAAATACATCCTTTACCTCTTTGCCGGAAAGCTTATCAGTACCCCGTCTGATTTCAGAACACAGCATAAAAACATTTGCATCGATTGTAAAGACCCTGTTCATTTCCCGTATGGTTTCGGCTGTGTCCCGGGGAGTATTTACCCGCTTTAAATACAGCATGGCATTGCATAGGGCAACACAGGCCATCAATGATTTGCCGATGAGACGTCTCAAATGGCGGGCCGACCCGGCGGATTCCAGATAACCTTCACGAAGCAGAAGGATTTTGGAGTGTAGTTCCCGCTCGATCTGCAGACGCAGGTCTTCCGGCCTTATGTTCAGAGGTTCAAGAACATTTTCACCGTAAATCAAAACAGATTGGTTTTTCATGTTGAGAAATTCAATCGGATAAGAATCCAGAGACGAAGCAATAAACTTCATGGTCATCACCAGCGGGACGGCCACATCGCGTTTCCTCCATTTTTCAACAAGAGGGAATCCGTCTTCCAACCTGTCCATGCCTTCCGGGGTTAAAACCACCAGAACATTGATATCCGATTTCCCCTTCACATGGGAACCGGAAGCCGCGCTCCCGTAAAGCATCAGTGAAAGCAAATCATTCCCGAATGCCTGCTGATAGTCACGGCTTAAATCGGCAAGAATGTCCTGAAGCTGATCCGGTGTTTTTGTCATTGTATCCACCTTTCAATATGTTTTAAAAACTTCGGCCGGCGCCGCCGCCGCCGCTCATCCCGCCACCGAAACCACCGAAGCCGCCACCGAAACCGCCACCGCTTCCCCGGCCACTGCTGTTGGTGACCAGCATCAACAAAAGCCAGGGCAGGATCTCCCGGCCGGTCCTGGTGCCCAGAAGCAGGATTGCCGCAACCACAAGAAAGACCAGGGTAAAGACATTCAGACCCTGGTTCCCGGGCTGTGAAGGTGACCGGTAGGGGACATCAACGCCGGTTA
>CAZXIP010000324.1:0-2070 GCA_964640755.1 uncultured Smithella sp.
TCATGAACAATCAGAGAAAAGTCATTTATGAGCAACGTAAAAAAGTATTGCGTGGTGAGGACTTATGGTCAGATGTTGAAGAAATGGTTGAGGAAATTACCGGGGATCTTTTATCTGAATTTACGGGAGAAAAAAGCCACCCCCAGGACTGGAATCTCAAAGCCCTCGATGATGCAATATTCAAACAGTTTAATTTGCGGCTGGATGTAAGCACGGCACCGGGGATGACTTCGGTCGATGCCATCCGTAGTTTCATTATGGAGAATGTGCAAAAATATTTGCGGGGCAAAGAAAAGGAATTTGGCCCTGAGCTGATGAATTACCTCATGAAAGTCATCATGCTCCAGACAATTGATACCCATTGGAAAGAGCATTTGCTCTCCATGGATCACCTGAGGGAAGGCATCGGTCTGCGGGGCTACGGTCAGAAAGATCCAATAAGGGAATACCAGCGTGAAGGATATTCCATGTTCATGGAAATGATCGCGCGCATCAAGATGGATACCCTGGAAAAACTATGCCTGGTCAGAATCCAGAGGGAAGAAGAAGTCGAAGAAATAAGGCAGAAGCAGAAACAGGATTATATAATGAGCCGTGGTGAAGATACGCCGGTGAATCAAACCATCAGACGTGAATCGGATAAGGTTGGACGGAATGATCCCTGTCCCTGCGGCAGCGGCAAGAAGTATAAAAAATGCTGCGGGGCGTAAGATTTCACAAGGAGCTGCTGAAATGGTAAAATCGACCAACAATAAAGTAAGCGTGCCCGGTTTTTTAGCCAACGGAGTTTCTGCGGGTATCAAGGGCGGTGACCAGAAGGACCTGGGGCTGATTTATTCCACAGTTCCGGCAAAGGCAGCCGCGATGTTCACAAAAAATACGTTCAGGGCCGCGCCGGTTTTGATTGATGCGGAACGGATCAAAAGAGGAATAGCGCAGGCGATTATCACCAACAGCGGGTGTGCCAACGCGGCGACCGGAAAAGAAGGAATGGAGGACGCGCTGGCCGTTTCAGCGGCAGCCGCCAGACAGTTAAAAATTCCTGAAGAACATCTTCTGGTGTGTTCGACGGGTGTGATCGGGAAAAGACTTCCTGTGAGAAAAATTGAATCCGGCATCGGCAAACTGGTCAAGGGGCTGAATGAGTTTGGCATCGAGGATGCCGAATCGTCCATGATGACGACGGATAAATATCCCAAAATATCCATTCGCAAAGGTACCGTCGGTGCCAGGGACATTACCGTCTGCGGGATTGCCAAAGGCGCCGGCATGATTGAGCCCAATATGGCAACGCTGCTCACTTATGTTATGACCGACGCTTTGATCGACACCAAGGCGCTCAATACCGTCTTTCACCAGGTGATTGACGCGACATTCAACGCCATCAGTGTTGATGGTTGCATGAGCACCAACGATACCGCCATCATTCTGGCCAACGGTCTTGCCGGGAACAATCCGCTGGAGAGAGCCCAGGCGCGACTTCAGCGATTTCGAGACATGCTAACGGATGTTCTGGCCGAACTTGCCCAGGCCGTGGTGAAAGACGGCGAGGGTGCGACAAAGTTTATATCCATTGTGGTTGAAGGTGCCAAGTCAAAATCGGATGCAAGGCGTGTTGCCTATTCTGTGGCCAATTCCAATCTTGTCAAAACCGCTTTTTTTGGCGAAGATCCAAACTGGGGCAGAATCATTGCCGCAATCGGCGCTTCGGGTATCCCCCTGGAAAGAGAAAGAATCGGCTTATCGATCGGCAATGTCAACGTATATTCGCAGGACACGCCGGCAGTCGTTACGCTTGCAAAGTTGAAGGACGTTTTTAAAGGCGGCAACATTGAAGTCCGCATCAGCCTGGGCGGCGGCGACAAGTCCTACGCAGTCTATACATCCGATCTTTCTTATGATTATGTAAAAATCAATGCCGATTATTCAACCTGAAGCCCTAAAACAATAAAATCAGCTAATTTTATTGCCAAAACAGTTATTATGACTTGAATAAACAAATTATTTGTGGTAAGTGCCGCAAACATTTCACACATCTCCGGATTGTCGGCATGTTGCTTAGAAATTAAG
>CAZXIP010000325.1:0-2069 GCA_964640755.1 uncultured Smithella sp.
GATTTTCTTCCCGCTCATGAAAAATCTCCCGGATCCATCAACCCATCCGTCCAATGTGGACAGCGATTAAAAACCTTAAACTTTTTTTACATAGTGCTTGGTGAACAACCCGCTGGGCCTGATGGTAATAATAAGAATAATGACAACAAAGGCCACGATCGGCTTCCATTCAGGCCAGGCATAACCGAAAAAGTTTTCGATGATGCCCAGGATCAATCCGCCGATGACCACGCCGGGAATGCTGGTCAGTCCGCCCAGCACGGCCGCCGCAAAGGCGCGCATAAAAGGTTCCATCATGAAATTAGGATCGAGCACGGAACGGGCTGCGAAAAACATGGCCGCCAGCGCGCCAATGAGCGAACTCATTCCCCAGGTGATCGAAAAAACACGCTCGACCTTGATACCCATGATCTTGGCGGCGTTTTCATTTTGCTGTGTCGCCCGCATGGCTATCCCCAGCTTGGAATAGCGGAAAAACAGGAAAAGCAAAACCATGACAACGGTGGTCAACACGAATACACCGATCGTCCATTCGTTTAGCGCGAACCCGGGGAAAATTTCAATCGTGTCATGGACGGAAAGGAGAAATGGAAAATCCTTTTGCTCCGCGCCCCATTTCCACCCGGCCAGTCCCATGAGCAGCATTTCCGCGCCCAGTGTCAGAATGAGCAGACCCAAAACAGTCGGTTCCTTGGCCGGGCGTAAAAAACAGAATTCGATGGCCATGCCCAGCAAAATGGCAAAAATGAGCGTTGCGGGAAAAGCAATATAGAAAGGCCATCCATATGCGGTCATGATATGGTAGGCGACAAATGTAGACATCATGCCCATTTCACCCTGGGCAAAATTAACCACGTCAGACGTTTTGTAGATAATGGCAACGGCGACACCGAACAGGCCGTAACAGGCGCCGATGGCAAGACCTTCAATCAGCAGCATTTCAAACATGCAAAGACTCCATTCTGGTTTTTAAAACGGCCATGTCTTCCAGTATTTCTTGATCCGGATCCAGATGCCGAACATTCCCAGCGGCTCAAAGATCACTATGGCAATCATGATGAGCCCCAGGGCAATGCCGCCGAAGTTGGCCAGTCCGATGACGGTAAACCATTGCTTGGATATGGCCACCAAAAGCCCGCCGAGATAAGGCAGATTTTCCACGTTTTTCAAAAGGTCGTACTGAAGATAGGTGATCAGGACGGCCCCCATGATCGCACCAAGAACAGACCCCAGGCCACCGACAACCACCATCACCAGAAAGATGATGGAAAGAATCAAATTAAAGGAAAAGGGATCGAAAAAGCTGACAACAAAACCATAAAGGCCGCCTGCGATCCCGGCGTAAAAAGCGCTCACAGCAAAAGACATGGTTTTAAAGATCGTCAGATTCACACCCATAACTTCAGCGGCGATGTCATCGTCGCGAATGGACATGAACGCTCTTCCTACACGTGTTTTCATGAGATTGCGTGCCCCGATAACGAGCAAGACTGTCATGATCAAAATGAGATAGTAGATTTGGACATCCCCCTTAATGACAAAACTTAAGGAGGAATTCGGAATCCCCAAATCCAGGGGCGGCGCTGTAATTCCCATTCTGCCGCCGAAGATCTCCCAGCGGCCGATGATGTGCATGATGGTGAGGCCGAAGCCCAGAGTGGCGATGGCAAGATAGGGCCCTTCAAGGCGCAGCGCAGGAAGACCAATGATAAAGCCCAGAAAAGCCGCGATCAGCGCGGCAATGATAATGGCGGCCAGGAAGGGAAAATGCAGGTGCATCATAATCAGGGATGTACCATACGCGCCCACGGCGAAAAACCCGGCATGCCCCAGGGAAATCTGGCCGGTGTAACCCACAAGGACATTGAGGCCAACAGCCAGAATAACGTTAACCAGAATGATGTTGAACAGGTAAATATTATAAGAAGGCAGATACAGGGGTAAGGTAAAAAGAAAAAGCAGCAGCATGATGGTCCATACGAGAACCGTACCGCTTTTGAAAAGCTCGATGTCCTCATAGTAATCGCGCTTCATGTCCATAGGATCACCACGCTACTACTGATGTGCCG
>CAZXIP010000326.1:0-2048 GCA_964640755.1 uncultured Smithella sp.
GGCAATCATTTTATCCATGCGGCCCGCCGGAACATGGACATGACCGTGATCTGCGTCAATAATCTAAATTACGGCATGACAGGCGGCCAGCAGGCCCCCAGCACACCGTTGGGCGCCAAAACAACGACATCTGTCAACGGCGCACCGGAAGAGCCTTTCAATTTCAGTTATCTGGCATCCGCCTGTGGCGCCACGTATGTGGCAAGATGGACAGCCATGCAGGTGAGATCGCTGCGCAGTTCCATAAGCGAAGCACTGGAAAAACGGGGCTTCAGTTTTGTTGAAGTCATCACACCCTGTCCGTCCTCGTTCGGGCGGCGCAACCGCATGGGCAGCGCGCTGGAAATGCTCAAATTCTACCAGGGCCGTTCGGTCATCCGGGGTGACATTGATCCCAAGGACGCGTCGATGGATATTGACAAGGAAATTGTTGTGGGGAAATTTGTTGACATTGAACGCCCGACGTTCCTGGACCATTATGAAAAATTCAATCGCCCGCAGATGCCTCAGTGGCGCTCTCTGCATGGTGATTCTCAGAAAGCGCGGTGAGAGGTCATGACAGACAAACAGGAAAGGCACGTTTTAATCACCGGTTTCGGCGGTCAGGGCATTGTCATGGCAGGCGACATCCTGGGAAAAGCGGCAACGCTTTATGATCATAAACATGCCACAATGACGCAGAATTACGGTCCGGAATCGCGAGGCGGCGCCTGCTCCAGCCAGGTGATCATCAGCGGCGAGGAAATTCTTTTCCCCTGCGTGGAAGAACCGGAAATCCTGATCTGCATGAGCCAGGAAGCCTACATGAAAAATGTCAAATCCCTGCGCCCCGAAGGCACATTGATCTGGGACACAGACCTGGTTCACACCCGCAAAGCCGACATGCACCATAAAACATTTCACGTCCCGGCCACGCGCTTCGCGGAACAACTCGGGACCAAGATGATGGCGAACATTGTCATGCTGGGATTCCTGTCGGCGGTGGAACATCTCGTTCATGCCGAAGCGCTTAAAAAAGCTGTGCTCGATTCCGTCCCCGCAGCAACAAAAGATAATAACATCCATGCCTTCAATACAGGGAGGGAGTACGGCACTTCAATCATCAAGGGATTGGTAAAGCCTGAACCGGGAAAACATCAGGACTAGGAAAAAGGTTCAAGGACAAAGGACGCTTCGACAGGCTCAGCGACATAAGAAACAAGGTTAAAAGAAAAGCCCGGCGGGTTAAACCGCCGGGCTTTATCATTTTAGTCCTTGATCCTTTTACCTTGATCCTTCTTTTCAGTTGTAGCCTTCCTCATACGCCAGCATATCCAGGTGCAGCGTGGCGATATCTTCAATATCAAGATTCACGTCCTCGGAGGACTTGGGAAGTTCAATAATCTTGATATAGCGACGGCACTTGTTGCAGACGTCAACACGATGGCTTTCTTCGCCTTCCACCGCAAAATAAGCCAGTGAATGCTGTTCTTCATTGCCGCAGAAGGGGCATTTAATCCGGCGGAAGTGCCATTTATACCCGCACTGATGACAGAAGAGATAGCGCCTGCCGTCTTCACTTTCACGGATTTCTCCGATCTTCGGCTCCTTGCCGCAAATCGGGCAGTAGCCTTCTGTCCAGCCATATTTCTCGACCGCCGCACCGTATTTTTCCGCAATCACTTCCAATTCCGGACGAAGGCTTTCTTCGAAAAACAGATCGATCAGGTCAAACTGATCATCGTTCTCATCCAACGCTGCCAGGTCCCGGGGTGATGTTTCTTCCTCCGAGGCACAAAACGACGCATGGATAATACTTTCCCAGTCAAAATGCTCATCTTTGATCACGTCCAGAAACTTCTGCGCCTCGGACGGTATTCTTTTCTCGGCGATGGAAATAAGTGAGTAAAAATATTCCTTCGGGCGGGTTAAATCGTATTTTTGCCCGGAGAGATCAACAAGGGGCAGACCACCCTTCATTTTTCCGTCGATTAATTTTTCTTCAACTGAAAAAATCGGGCTTGTCATGTTCTTGCGGTAATTTTCGCGAAGAATAAGAATATCCGCCA
>CAZXIP010000327.1:0-2046 GCA_964640755.1 uncultured Smithella sp.
AAGCGTCCGTTTCTTCCTTGTGCAGATCAGCGTGAACGGCGGCGAAAATATCCTTTTCATGCGTAGAAATGGCTTCCCGGAGTTTTTTCAATGCATCAATCCGGAATCCGATTTCGCGCGTTTTACCGGAGTGAAAAAAGTCTTTCTGTGACTGATGTAAAACGTTAAACACAGGATTCGCCATTTTTACCTCGGGAAAGGGATGCCGGACGTGCCGGTAAACAGGATAACCGAACAAACTCACTATAAGCACAATGAAGGGACGTGTCAAGCACGGCGCTCGGACAGCCCCTCTATAAAATACGCATTTAATCAATATCTTGCGGATGCTGAAAAAAAGCAGAGTCGGAGGCCTCAAAATTTGACCTTTTGTAGACAATTTGAATTGATAAAATGGCATTCCGGTGCTACATTACTCAACGCAGTATTTTACCGGAAGGAGAGCTAATTTATGGAACACACTCATGAAATCGAGCAGATGTGCGTAGTTGCCAAGGGCGCAAAAAATGGCCCGGCCCCCATACCCCAGGAGGGCAGGTGGACGCAGGTGAAGGAAATTAAAGATATCAGCGGCCTTACCCACGGCATCGGGTGGTGCGCGCCTCAGCAGGGGGCATGCAAACTCACTCTGAATGTGAAGGACGGCATTATCGAAGAGGCGCTGGTTGAAACCATCGGATGCACCGGAATGACCCATTCCGCGGCCATGGCCGCAGAAATATTGCCGAATAAAACCATTCTGGAAGCGCTGAATTCGGATCTTGTCTGTGACGCGATCAACGTGGCCATGAGAGAAATTTTTCTTCAGATTGTTTACGGCCGAACGCAGACCGCCTTTTCTGAAGGAGGGCTTCCCATCGGCGCGGGCCTTGAAGACCTGGGCAAGGGACTGCGCAGTGTGATTGCCACCATGTACGGCACGAAAGCAAAAGGGCCCCGTTACCTGGAAATGGCCGAAGGGTTTGTCACCGAAATAGGATTGGACAGTGACAACGAAATCATCGGCTACAAGTTCGTCCAGCTGGGCGTCATGATGGATCACATTTCCAAAGGAACGGACCCGGCCACCGCGCTTGCCAAAGCAACCGGAACGTATGGACGATTTGCCGAAGCCGTCAAAGTTATCAACCCACGAAAAGGATAAGGAGTTAACAATGGCCATATTTGAAGGATACGAAAGAAGAATTCAGCAGATCACTCCTTTTCTCGCAAAATACGGAATTGCCTCGCTTGAGGAAGCTGAAAAGATGTGCATGGGAAAAGGCGTTGATGTTCGGAAAATTGTAAAAGATATACAGCCGATTTCGTTTGAAAACGCCGGATGGGCCTACCTGGTGGGCGCCGCCGTGGCAATCAAGAAGGGTCAGAAGACGGCCGCTGACATCGCCGAGACACTCGGTGAAGGTCTCCAGGCGTTCTGTATTCCCGGATCAGTTGCCGACGACCGCAAAGTCGGCATTGGCCATGGGAATCTGGCCTCGATGCTGCTTCGTGAAGAAACCGCCTGTTTCGCTTTTTGCGCGGGACACGAATCGTTTGCGGCCGCGGAAGGCGCCATTGGTCTGGCCAAATCCGCAAACAAGGCTAGAAAAAAACCGCTGCGTGTCATCCTGAACGGATTGGGAAAAGATGCAGCACACATCATCGCCCGCGTAAATGGTTTCACGCATGTTGCAACGGCTTTTGACTACAAGACAGGGAAGGTTTCCGTGGTCAAGGAAAAAGCCTATTCGGCAGGCGAGCGCGCAGCCGTTCGCTGTTTCGGCGCCGATGATGTACGCGAGGGAGTGGCCATCATGCACATGGAAGGTGTAGATGTCGCAATCACAGGGAATTCAACAAACCCGACACGCTTCCAGCACCCGGTCATGGGCGTGTATAAAAAAGAATGTATCCTGGCCGGGAAAAAGTTTTTCTCGGTGGCTTCCGGAGGCGGCACGGGAAGAACACTTCATCCGGACAACATGGGTGCGGGGCCGGCATCCTATGGCATGACCGACACCATGGGACGCATGCATTCCGACGCGCAGTTTGCCGGTTCATCCT
>CAZXIP010000328.1:0-2043 GCA_964640755.1 uncultured Smithella sp.
ACCATCAGATGAAAGGACGTTCGAAACTTTTCATGAACCCACGTGTTTTCAAACCGCATGGTGCTATTACGATCATCACATTTCTGTTCCTGGGGATGGTTTCAGGTGTTATCTTGTTTACCGCAGTGGATGCGCGGGCCGGGACAACTGCTGCGGATGGCCGTCCGCGCATCGGTCTGGTCCTGAGCGGCGGCGGTGCTCGGGGCATGGCTCACGTAGGGGTGATCCAGGTTCTGGAAGAAATGAAGATACCCATTTCCTTTATTGCCGGAACCAGCATGGGGGCGATCGTTGGCGGTCTTTACGCCGCAGGCATGTCGCCTGCCGAGATGGAAAAAGTTGTCACCAGTATGGAATGGAACGAGGCATTCAAGGATAAACCTCCTCCCAGCGAGCTGACCTTTCGCCGGAAAAAAGATGCAGTCGAATACCTGATCGACATTGATCTGGGCTTTAAAAATGGAAAGTTTCAGATTCCCAAAGGCCTCCTTCAGGGACAGAATCTGAATCTGATATTAAAATCCCTCCTTTTCCATACAGAAGGCATTGACGACTTCGATAAGCTGAATATTCCCTTTCGGGCTATCGCTACGGATATCGAATCGGGTGATGCTGTTATTTTAGGGAAAGGAGAACTGGTGAAAGCGATCCGGGCCAGTATGTCCATTCCCGCCCTTTTTGCCCCTGTTGAAATTGACGGCAGGATGCTGGTGGACGGCGGTATCGCTAATAATATGCCAATTGATATTGCCAGGCAAATGGGCGCGGATATTGTGATTGCCGTCGATATCAGTACGAAGTTGAGTAGCCGCGATCAACTGACATCCTCGATTGAAATTACCGACCAGCTGACAAACATTTTAGTTCAACGCAATACCACCAGGCAAATCAAGACACTGAACGACGGGGATATCCTGATTACTCCGGATATGGAAAACATCAGCAGTGGTGATTTTTTCAAGGCTGTCGAAGCGGTCAGAATCGGACGGCAAAAAGCCGAAGAGATGAAGCCGCATCTTGCCCGTTATACAGCGGCAGATGCTGAATACCTGGCCTATTTGAAAGCTCAAAGAAATAAAGACAGGGAAATGCCTGTTATTGACCATGTGGAAGTGGTCAATAAGACATCACTGCCTACCAGCCTGATTGATGCGCAAATTGATATAAAACCGGGTACGAAACTCGACTTGTCTCAGCTGAAAAGAAACATTGATCGTATCTATGGCATTGATACGTTTGAGCGAGTTGATTTCCGTTTGATGAAAAAAGACAAATCCACCGGAATCATCTTTGAGCCGCTGGAAAAATCATGGGGACCGAATTATTTTCGTTTTGGTTTGGGGATGGAGGATAGTTTCAAGGGATCGAGCAAATACGCTCTGACTGCAAAGTTTACAAAAACAGCCATTAATCGCCTGGCAGGTGAGTGGAGCACAGAAGTGCGCATTGGCGAAAACGCCAGAATTCTGACCGAATTTTATCAACCGATTGATGAATCACTCAGTTACTTTGTTGCCGTCAACGCTGGATACCGCGTCAGAGACTTTAATGACTACAATGAAGACGGCGATGTCACCACGCAATACCGGGCGCACTCCGTTCATGCAGGTCTGGACGTGGGGAGGCAATTCGGCAATTGGGGCGAACTGCGTCTGGGCATTAACAGGGAATACGGCAGTGTCAAGGTTCTGGTTGGCGATTACACGGGAACGGCTGAATATTATAACAGGGCAAGCATTTATGCCTCTGCTGCATACAGCACACTGGATAACTATGTATTCCCTCTGTCCGGCACGGATGCCTACTTGACCTGGAATTACAATCTGAAAACGCTTGGCTCGGATATTGAGGTTCAGGCAATGGCATTCAAGTGGATGACGGCCTTGACCTGGAGGAAATTTACTTTTCTTCCGTCCATCGAAATTAAAACGACCCTGGATAATGATGATATGGAAGTTCAGGACTCGTTTCCCCTTGGCGGGTTTCTTAATTTGTCAGGTTTTGGCGCAAATGAACTTTATGGCCGTCATACCGGTCTGGCCC
>CAZXIP010000329.1:0-2026 GCA_964640755.1 uncultured Smithella sp.
CATGAATAATTATTATTTTAGACGGAAATAATCCATTGAAGGAGGGGTTTCTTGTGAAAACAATCAAAATTAAAGGCATGAGCTGCCAGCATTGTGTCATGGCAGTTACCAAAGCACTCAATGCTATTGATGGAATCGAAAATGTCCAGGTTGATTTGAAAACAGCAACGGCCTCCTATGACGAGACCCGGCCTGTGGACATGGCAGTGGTTAGCAGTGCAGTCAAAAAGGCGGGGTACGACGTTGCCGGATAAAGTGCAGATCCACATTCAGGGGATGACATGTGCCGCCTGCGTGCGGCGTGTGGAAAACGCGCTGAAAGAGGTGGAGGGCGTTGTTGATGTCAGTGTCAACCTTGCAACCGCCAGGGCCACTGTCAACCACTTGCCGCGCTGGGGAGGCGTTTCCGCGCTGGCCAGAGCCGTAACCGAACAGGGCTATGAATTCCTGGGGGAACTTACGGATGAATCAGACGATCCCGTTGGAAAGGCCCGTGCGCGGGAGCTGAAAGAGATTACTGTAAAAGTCATCTGCGGCGCAGCGTTGAGTGTGATCATTTTTTTCGGTTCCATGCAGCACTGGTTTGGTTTCCTGCAGGGCATTCCGCATCAGACCATGCTCTTTGCCCTTTTTATACTGACGGCACCCGCCGTGTTCTGGGTGGGCAGCCGTTTTTTTGCGGGCGCCCTCAAAGCGGCAAAGCAAAAGACATCCGACATGAACACCCTGGTTTCCGTCGGCGCTTTTTCAGCCTATGCCTACTCGGCCGCGGTAACCTTCTTCCCCCGTTTCTTTGAAAGCGCCGGTGTTGCACCGCATGTTTATTACGATGGCGCGGCCCTGATCATCACCCTGATCCTGCTGGGCAGGCTTCTGGAAGCAAGGGCGACGGGAAAAACGTCCGGCGCGATCAAAAAACTGATCGGCCTTAAACCCAAAACCGCCCATGTATTGCGGGATGACTCTGAAGTCGAGACGCCAGTGGAAAATCTGCAGATCGGCGACAGGATTCTGGTGAAGCCCGGTGAAAAAGTCCCCGTGGACGGAATGGTGCTGACCGGGCAATCGACCCTGGATGAATCCATGCTGACCGGTGAAAGCATGCCTGTGTCCAAAGAACCGGGACAGAAAGTGTTTGCCGCTACCATCAACCAGACAGGCAGTTTCACCATCCAGGCAACCGGTGTGGGGTCGGACACCATGCTGGCGCATATCATCCGCATGGTGGAAGAAGCGCAGGGATCCAAAGCGCCTATCCAGCGTATTGCAGACAGGGTCGCGTCGGTATTTGTTCCGGTCGTTTTCGGCATCGCCGCCCTCACGTTTGCTGTCTGGTACTTTCTTCCGGAAAGCGGCAGCTTCAGCCGGGCTTTGATTAATTTCGTTTCGGTGCTTGTCATTGCCTGTCCCTGCGCCCTGGGATTGGCCACACCGACTGCGATCATGGTAGGCACGGGCCTTGGCGCGCAAAGCGGCATTCTCATCAAAGGCGGCGAAGCGCTGGAAAAAATCCATAGGCTCTCTGTTATCGTGTTTGACAAAACCGGCACGCTGACACGCGGCGAACCGGAAGTGGTCCGTATTGTGAGTGCTGATGAATCCGATGAAAAGCAGGTCCTGTCCGTGGCCGCCGCGCTCGAGAAATCATCCGAACACCCGCTGGCAAAGGCCATTTTGAAAAGGGCCGTAAGCGAACAGTTGCCTGTGAAAGCGGCGGATAATTTTCTGGCACTATCGGGCATGGGCGCCAAAGCGTCTGTTGACGGCCAGACGTGTTTAATCGGCAATCGATTTCTCATGGATGACCAGGGCATTTCCATTGACCTTATGGAAAATACAGCCGCGGAACTTGCACATGAAGGAAAGACCGTTGTTTATGTCGCACGGGACAAGAAAGTGATTGGTCTCGTCGCACTGGCGGACGTGCCGAAGGCATCGGCGAGGCAGGCGGTGCAGCGCCTGAAGCACAGAGGATTGAAAGTTGCGATGGTGACGGGCGATAATGCGGGCACGGCGGCAGGCATCG
>CAZXIP010000330.1:0-1987 GCA_964640755.1 uncultured Smithella sp.
CATACCAACAGCGCTCCGGAAACGATCGTTCGTCTGCTCGACATGGGCATTGATCCCCTCAACTTCGCCGACGCCCTTCTGGGCATTCTTGCCCAGCGACTTGTTCGCACGCTGTGCAAAAGATGCAAAGAGCAGTACCATCCCAGCAAGGAGGAGTATGAGGAAATCGCTCAAAGTTACGGTGCTGAAGAATTCGCCAAACTGAACATCCCTTATAACAACAGTTTTAAGCTCTATCGCCCTAAAGGATGTGATGCCTGCGATAAAACCGGATACAAGGGCAGGATGGGCATTCACGAACTTCTGGTGGCGACGGATGCAATCAAGAGACTGGTGCAAAAACATGAAACCGTGGAAGTTATGCGCGACACAGCGATGTCTGAAGGAATGACAACTCTGCTCCAGGACGGTATCCTTAAATCGATCCAGGGTCTGACCGATTTTATACAAGTTCGGCGCGTCTGCATTAAATAAGCATTTAAAATTCCAGCAATAAAAAGAAGACGTTGACAACAGGAGGGCAAAGACATGAATATCGGTGAGCTTTTGGGAGCAATGGTGCAAACGGGGATGTCACCATCATCGGGCGAGAGGATGAAGAATTCACTGGGTGGCGGCGACGTCATGGACAGCCTGTCGGGCATGCTTGGAAAATCAACCGGACAGGGAAGCGGAGGAGGCATAGGCGATCTTCTTTCGAGTGCTCTGGGCAGCGGCAAAAGCAGCAGTGGTGGAGGCATCGGTGACCTGCTCTCAGGCATGCTGGGAGGTGGTCGGCAAGGCACGGGAGCTGCGGGTGCGGGTGGCGGCATCGGCGATCTTCTTTCCAGCATGATGGGAGGAGCCGGACAGGCAGACGGCGGAAACAGGAATCTTGCTGTGGGCGGCCTGGGAGCGCTGATTGGAGCACTGTTGGGCGGTGGCGGAAAATCCTTGAAAGGAGCTGTGGGCGGGGGACTGATGGCGCTGCTTGGAGCCATGGCCTTAAAAGCCCTGAAAGGGAGCGGTGAGCAGAACCAGCGGGTACCCGTCGGGCTTCTGGAACCTCAAACGGATGCCGAAAAAAAAGAACTCGAACAAAGTTCAGAATTGATTTTGATGGCCATGATTAATGCCGTCAAATCAGATGGTCAGGTTGATCAGAGCGAACTCAACCGAATTACAGGTAAATTTCAGGAATTAGACGTTGATGGCGAAACTCAAAATTATTTAGTTAACCAGCTGCAACAACCAATGGAAACAGAAAAACTGATTGCGGCAGCCCAGGGGCAGCCTCAGCTTGCAGCGCAGATTTACGCAGCATCGCTTCTGGCCATCGAAGTGGACACCCAGGCAGAGAAAGACTATCTTGGCCAACTGGCTGCGGGCATGGCTTTATCCCCGCAGGTCACCGGTAGGATTCATGAAATGGTCGGTTTGCAGCCTGCATAATAAAACCAGCGGGGCAAAAAGACGAACGACACCGTCACGTTTTTTTGTCCCGCCTTCATTTTCACAGTCTACCACAAAACGCAACGGTCACTGACGCAAAGAATCATACGTGGAATGTGTCTTTCCTTCCGTCTGAAAATCCGGCTTCAAGCGCAATATTGATCGGACAGGTCAACAAGCATTTTTTACATTTCTGACCCCGGATAAATTTTGTCGTCAACTGTGAAGGCAGGCTCACCCTATTTACTGTTTTTCAGCAACAGATCATCAACTTTGTAATTATCTTGAGTGATTGAACAGATCTCCCGATCATCAATCATTTGACGGTTATGACAGTTTAAATTTCTTGAGAAAAGAAATTAATACTGGTATGAAAATAAGATGATTAAGAAAATTTATTTAAAGGATGGATATGTATGTTGAACCCTAATTTCAGTTCCGGTCCCTGCAGCAAGAGGCCAGCGTGGAGCATTGACGCGCTCAAGGGCGCGCCGATCGGCCGCTCACACCGTTCCGCACTGGGAAAAGAAAGAATCGTCAAAGCAATGAACGATAC
>CAZXIP010000331.1:0-1986 GCA_964640755.1 uncultured Smithella sp.
TGAACTGGAGAATTTCCTTCTTCCGGAAATTCACAATACTGCTTTTTTCCACTTTCACACCCTGAAGGACTGCTGATCTTTCCAGGTTCATCACATACTGCGACAAAAGGGCGTCCAGGGCGTTTCGCTCGCCCAGCACGACGCCTTCAATGCTGACGCCATCGCTGATCTCCTGTGGTGTGGTTCCTTTGACCTGTGCGGGATCTTTCTTAGGTGCCGGTCCCTGTCCGGAAGGAGCGGCTATCCGAACGTTGATCAGCCTGATATCTTCAGGCGTCAGGGAAGACAGTTCGCTGATGAGCGCCATGCCTTTATATTTTTTGGAATACTTCTGAGTGATCTGATAACGATTCTTCGCATCTTCAACAAGGGCATTCACCTTTTCCCTGGATAACAGCGGCTTAAAAAGCGACAGTTCCTGCTCCAGTTTTGCCCGTTTGGAGCCAAGCTGCCCCATTTCAACCACCTGGAAGACAATGAAGGCAAGACACAGGACCAATGCTGCCGCAAACGCCGCGAATATGCCTCGATTGATCATCTTCCCGGTTAATTCCTTGTTTTTGTCCACGTAGGTGTAAATGGCGTTAGGCGTATATTTGGCGTCAGACAGGGACAATCCAACCACCGGGACCAGCGAGGCCTTGTCGGCCGGAGACAGGGAAGCGCCTGCTGTAGCTGCGTGTTTTCCCTCAAAAGGATCAAACAATTCCGTCGGCGTTGCCAACTGCTCACTGATGTAACTCAAAAGGATATGATGAAATCCACTCAGGACAGATGATACGTAAATCTTCTCCGCTTTTTCATAACCGACCGACGTCGCGTAATAATCCAGCGTCCTGTCGATCTGACGGGACAGCCTCTCCAGCGCCGGTGTGACCATGTCCAGAATCGCGCTCTGGTTCCAGCGGATGCCGTCTTCATCCTGTATCGATGTCCCGGGATTAACGGAAAGCTCCTGCAGGATGTTTTTTATGCGAACCTTGTCCAGCTTCTTTCCCGGCATCGTTTCGGCAATGGATTCATCAATTGCTTCCATCATGCTGGTAATTCCGGTCTTGACGCCCCTTGTCATCACCAGGTTGTTTTTACTGTAGATATCAATCCTTGAAAAATCGTTTCCGATAAAAAGACTGGCGAAGGTGCCTTCGCCTACCGCAATCCACTTTGTTCTGAAAATATTTTGAATGGCAAAGGGCGCAATGGTGATGCCTGCAAGATCGACACCGATTGATGAAAACAATCCTCTGACCTTCTCCACAACGGACCGGGGAGCAGTGTAAACCATCACGGAATATTTGGGAATGCCCTGATCAGTAATTTCGCCCTGCATCTCGTAGTCAAAGACAACGTCTTTTTCGTCGATGGGATTTTCTTTTTTGGCCGTGAAGAAGATGACGTTTTCCAGCTGTTTTTTCGGAACGCGCGGTATCTTCAGGTGATTGACATTGACATCCGTTGCGTCCATCATTGCCCAGACATCACAGGCGGAAAGAGAACCGGCGAAGGAAACGAGGGATGATCTCAACAAATTCCTGAATTCCACAGATTCCCGGTTGATCTGGTCGATTTTCACGATCTTCTGATCAACCAGCATCGGTCTGCCGTCGGATGTTTTTGCCATTTTGGCAAAGCTGATATTGTCCTGTCCGATATCGACACCCACCCTCACCCGGTTCTTTCCTGCAAGAACAGAGGGAAAGTTGAGGGATATTTTAGGGGAAGTTTTCTGGGGTGAAGAGGAGTCTTTAGCTGCTTCCGTTACGGGTTTTGAAGGCTCCTGCGAACCACGGATGACGTTTAACAACCTTTCAGTGGAATTGACATCTTTTGAGTTGGCCAAAAAATTTCTCCTGAAAGAATTTTTTAAAAAATGATTCTGTCTATCGCTTTACTTAAAAATTTTCTCACGCACAAAATGTTTTTTTTGCAAATCAGTGTTTTTACATTTTATAATTAGCATAATAATTAATCTCTTTCAACATCTAA
>CAZXIP010000332.1:0-1980 GCA_964640755.1 uncultured Smithella sp.
TTGATTGGAACATCCGACTTGGGCACAAAGCTATAACAGGCAAAGCCTTTTGGTGCGCCTGGATCGACCAGGTTGAAACCGTGACCACCCGGATGGGAAGACGTTTTAAAAAATTCTTGCATCCATTCGGTTCTTAAAAGCGAACGGCGGTCCGGATCGGCGGCAACTTTCGGCGGTGTCTTGAAATCCCCGACGGGCCCGGCATGTATAATGTCACCGTAAGGCGTCGATCCGTCGAGCACACCCATATAGTAATCGCGACTGTTAATTTTCCTGGGGTCGCTGAGGACATCCCCCGTGGCAAAGACTTCGTCGGTGATAAAGGATTGTCGAAGATCCTTGCGCGTGCTGTAGTCCACCGGGATGGACCCCATCCAGAAATGATCATGGTTGCCGAGTGTCTGATACCAGGGGATTGTCTTGTCCAGCCCTGCTGCCTTGTAGGGTTTCTGATACTCGATGGTGTCAGCTCCGAGATGGGCGCCGGAGCTGGGGGTGATGACTTTGCCGTCAATGACGTCGATATACCACCTCAGTTCGTTGTATTGCGTGGTGTTGCAGGTATCGCCCAGAGAAAGGCCGAAGTCGATTGGATTTTGTTTGTGCAGGACGTTGACCGTCTGGACGGCGGCGTCGAGCACATGCGTTGTATACAGCATAATCCCAGAATAGAGAGATCCCCCCACCGGCAGGGTGGGATGCAGTCGTTGAATATAGATCAACTGGTTAGGTGATTCTTTGTCGGTGATGTGGATGTCAGATATCGTAAAGAAATTGATAAGTTTTGTTTTTTTAGTGACGGCAGAACTGCTATATGCGGTCGGCATGATATCAAGCCGTTTGCCGTGTGGAAGTCCCGGGCCGTAAGCCCAGTTGCCATAGCCGTACTGACTGTATTTGGAAAGTTCCCAAAGATTAATGGCGGTTGCTGGCTTTGCGCCGGGCGCGATCGTCCTTTGGGCTGTCGTTTGCACATCGGCGGCAATCGGGTAGCCTGCTGAATGACTTTGATTTTTGACGAAGCATGTTGAACATCCCAATAAAGAAAAAATCAGGGTGCCTGTCAAAAAGACTAAACATAACTTCTTGCCTTCATAAAATCGTCTCATAAAAAACCATCCTCCGGTTTCGATCATCTTATACCTATTAACACATGTTGGATGAGAGTTCCGTTTTTTAATTATTGCCGATGGCAATGTTGCATGAATTGGCAAAATTAGAAAAATGACATTTCAGGAAGGCACATATGAACATATATAATGCCGTTATGTTTACTGATTTCCTGATACATATTTCCATCAGTATTCAGTGTCTAACTTCAGTTTAGCTACTGCTCAGCAAGATAATAACAGTATCAAGTTACTTCTAACAGGTTCCTTTCATGCATGGGCAAGTTCGTGAATTTGTGTGAGCCTTCGATGTCCGATGACCTTTTCCGCTATCTTGAGGTCGTATGCCGCCTGCAGATTGATCCAATATTGTGGTGTTTGTCCAAATGCCTTACCAAATAGCAAGGCCATTTCCGCAGTGACGGGTCTTTTGCCTTTTATTATATGGGAAATCCTCATAGAAGAAATGCCGACAGCGCGAGCAAATGACGCTTGTGATATCCCCAATTCGTCGAGTATCTCCTTCAGAAATTCCCCCGGATGGACCGGAGGTAAAGCGTTTCTCAGATTCATGATTCTACCTCCTCCTTAGTGATAATCAACAATTTCAACACAGAACGCTTCTCCGTTTTTAAATTTAAAACAAATACGCCATTGATCGTTTATGCGTATACTCCATTGCCCGGTGCGTTTGCCACCAAGCCTTTCCATGTGATTGGATGGTGGCATACGAAGATCGTCAATAACCGTTGCCGCGTCAAGTTGTGTCAACCGCTTTATAGCCCGTCTCAAAATATCCGGCGGAAACCGTTTGGATTTTCCAGTCGTAAAAAGCCGTTCTGTTTCGATATCCGAAAACGATTTAATCATG
>CAZXIP010000333.1:0-1971 GCA_964640755.1 uncultured Smithella sp.
ACCTTATTCTATTAATAATAACACGCTATATGAATGCTGTTGACGACTCCGTTGCTTAAGATTCTTTAGAATGCGACAGGGATAAAGTTCATGAATGGCATAGCTCCGGACTCTACAATCAATCGCTATGAATAAAGAATTTCCTCTTAAAACGATCATCTTCCCCAAAGATGACCCTAAACAGGCGTTGCGCATCAGCCGGTTTTTAATGGCATCTGCCGCCTATTTCATTTGTGCGGTTCTCTGTACCTTCGCCTATATTGCCGGTTTTGTTACAAAAGAAGCTTATTTTGGATGGCTTGCCGCAGCTGTGAGCATCAACATTGTTCTGTTCGTCGTATTCCGCACGGGACTGAATCAAAGGATGGCCGATCCCAGCCTGACGGCCTTACAGATGTGTTCGGCAATTGTCATGGTCATGTACGTCATGATGTTTGCCAATGAGACGCGCGGTGTCTTTCTCCTGATTTACGTTGTTATCCTGCTTTTCGGCATCTTCCGGCTGGATACCAGAAGGTTTTTATATGTCAGTATTTTTACCCTCCTGACCTACGGAGGGGTCATTGTCCAGCTTCATCTTTACCGTCCACAGGGCGTTAATTTCGGCATGGAATATCTCCAGTGGGTTGTGCTGGCCGGTGTCGTGATGCTCTTTTCCGTCATCGGCGGGCATATATCCGGCCTCCGGAACAAGATTTCCAAAGACCGCGCCACCATCCAGCGATTGACCGACAACATTCCGGATGTCGTTCTTGTTTTTGATACGAATCTGAATTACACCTATGCCAGCCCTTCTGTAAAAAGCCTGCTGGGTTACGAACCGGAAGAGGTTTTAAGACTAAAGCCTTTTGAGGGAGTTACGGATTCCTCACTGGATCTGGTCATCAGGACCGTATCCGAGATTATCGAACTGACAAAAACTGGACAAGCTGAAGATATTTCCCGGACGATTCAAATGAAAGTTAACCGAAAAGACGGTATCAGCATATGTACGGAGATGAATTTTGCCGTCATCAGAGACAAGCAGAAGAAATCGTTTGAAATTCTTGCCGTCATGCGTGATATCACCGAACGTAAAAAGATGATGGAAGCGATACGCCGGGGCGAAGAGAGATATCGAACCATACTGGAACATATTCAGGAAGGCTATTTTGAGGTTGATCTTAAGGGTGATTTTACCTTTTGCAATGATTCAATGGCGCGGCTCACAGGCTGCACCAAAGAAGAATTAATCGGCATGAATCATAAGCATTTTACAACGAAAGAAACCACAGAAGAAGTATTTCAGGAGTTTAATAGAGTTTTAAAAACAGGTGAGCCATCAAGGGGATTCGAGTGGCTCATTAGCAGAAAAGACCAGACTCGGGGGTATATTGAAGCCTCGATCACCTTGAAAAAAGATTCCTCAGGCAAGCCCATTGGATTTGAAGGGATGGTTCGTGATGTTACGGAACGCAAACAGATAGAGGAGCAGATAAGGCATTTGGCGACGCACGATGTATTAACGGATCTGCCCACAATGAGACTGGCCAAGGATAGGCTGAAAATGTCGATTAGTCTGGCTCAGCGTAATAAAATGATGATGGCCGTAATGTTTATCGATCTTGATGGCTTCAAAGATGTGAATGATACCCTGGGCCATGATGCCGGGGATTATGTGCTGAAACAAGTGGCCGACCGTTTGCTGGCCTGTGTGCGCGCAAGCGATACGGTTGCCCGTGTCGGGGGAGATGAGTTTCTGATCATTGCAAACGGAATTCATGCTCCTGAGAATGCCGAACAGATTGCCCGAAAAGTAATCGGGGTTGTGTCGCAGCCTATCCATTGCAATGGAAGACAGGCGGTTGTAGGTTCCAGTATCGGGATCGCGCTTTGTCCCAATGATGGTCAGGATATGGATCAGCTGATCAAAAAGGCTGACGATGCCATGTACAAAATCAAAAAAACAGGTAAGAACGGCTTCTGCTTTAT
>CAZXIP010000334.1:0-1970 GCA_964640755.1 uncultured Smithella sp.
GTTCAATGTCACGCAGGACAACATGGTAACCTCCCAGCAGAAAGGAAGCCGCAATTCCGTGTCCCATGTCACCCGCGCCAATCATGGCAATCTTTTTCACATCTTCAGATTTCATCGTTCTCCCTCCTTATCCTATGAATTATTTTTTAATTTTGCCATTTCTTCATCCCGCAAAACCTTGCGCAGAATTTTGCCCACAGGGGACTTGGGCACGGCGTCGCGGAACTCCACAATCTTAGGCACTTTGTAGGGGGCCAGTTTGACTTTGCAGAAATCAATGATTTCCTCTTCGGTGGCCGTCTCGCCCGGCTGCAAAACGATAAAAGCCTTTACCGTCTCGCCTCGGTAGTCATGCGGAATGCCTATGGCTACCGCTTCAGATACTTTCGGATATTCATAGAGGACCTCTTCGATTTCGCGCGGATAAATATTGAAGCCACTGGCAATGATCATGTCTTTTTTGCGATCCACAATATAGATGTAGCTGTCTTCATCCGACTGCGCAATATCGCCTGTATAGAGCCAGCCGTCCTTGAGCTGATTGTCCGTCTCGGCCGGATTGTTCCAGTAGCCTTTCATGATGGTCGGGCCCTTCAAAATCAATTCTCCGGATTGGCCGGGCTTGACGTCTTCCACGCCGTTTTCCACATCCACAATGCGGAAATCATTGTCCGCCATCGGAATGCCGATGGAGCCAACCTTGGTGCAAGCAAAGGGATTCGCTGTAATCACCGAACTCGATTCGCTTAACCCATATCCTTCATTAAAGATGATGCCCAGATCGATGACGCGTTCAATGAGTTCCAGCGGCATCGGGGCGCCGCCACTGCTTAGCAGTCCCAGGTATTTCCCCAGGTCAAGGCTCGCCGCCTTCGGATGATTGACAATGGCGGTAATCATCGTGGGCACAGCAGGGAAAAACACAATATGGCCGGCCTTGACAATCGTATCCAGGATTTCATCAATATCAAACCGCGGCACCAAAATCTGCGTTGCGCAGCTGAAAAATGCCCAGTTCATGGCGTAAATATTTCCATAGACATGGAACAACGGAAGCACCGCCAGAACGCTGCGCTCCTGCTGCGGCATGGTATGGGGCGAATACACACCGGGCGCCGCCCACATGCCGGCCTGAAAAGTGGCCGCCACCAGGTTGCTATGAGTTAAAAGCGCCCCCTTGGGAAACCCGGTTGTTCCGCCGGTAAACTGGATCATGGCCGGATCCTCCGGCACGATGGGGATGCGGGGAGGACGTGTATCTTTGCAGTTTTCAATAAGTTCGGAAAAATGAAGCCATCCTTCTTCGAGATTCAGGCTCTTTGCCGTACTCACACCCAGCCCGTTGATGTAATCCGTGATTTTCGTGACCACCACGCGCTTCAATTTGGTGTCCGTAACCGCTTTCCGGACATTGTCCAGAAACATATCGAACGTGATCAGCGTGTCCATCTCGGTATTTTCGATAATGAAGTGCAGTTCGGCGGACGTATAGAGCGGATTCATATTCACCACGATGCCGCCCAGATGCATAATGGCCAGATAGGAGATGATAAACTGCGGACAGTTGGGAAGATGAACACCCACACGGTCTCCCTTTTTCACCCCTTTGGCCGCCAGCGCATTGGCCATCCGGAGCACCTGCTCGCGTATTTGCCAGTAGGTCAGGTCCGTTCCGTAAAAGCGGGTGCAGACCTTATCCGGGTGAATCCCCGCGGTCATTAGAAAAATCTTATGCGCCGGGTTGCGGGGATAACGGATCGTAAAGGGAACATTGTAATCATAAAATTTATGCCAGGGTTTTGTCATCATGAGCCGGGACCTCCTTGAAATAATATTTGCATAAATTGCATATTCTGCTTTTCAGGTTCAACTTCCCTGTCAGGTGTTTTTCTCCCGCTTCTTATACTCCGACCTTACTCCTTCAGCGCCCCGGTAAAGTTTGCGGAATCGACCTTAATGGCCGCGCCTTC
>CAZXIP010000335.1:0-1963 GCA_964640755.1 uncultured Smithella sp.
TCTTTCAGCTTTGCCGTCAGCCGGTCATCCTCGGTTATCTGGTGGCCGGAGCGTTGGTCGGACCTGAAATCGGTTTGAAGCTGGTATCGGATCCGGCCAACATTGAAGTCATTTCTGAAATCGGTTTAATTCTTTTGCTTTTTATCATTGGCCTGGAACTTAATCCCGCCAGTCTTCTTTCATCGGGGAAAAAACTCATCTATGCCGGCATCGGCCAGTTTGTCTTTTGTTTTCTGATCGGCCTGGGCTTTTTTGTGCTGCTGGGACACCCTCTGGGAGCAGGTCGCATTGACGCGCTTTATCTTTCCCTGTTCTGCGCGTTATCCAGCACAGCCATTGTCGTGAAGCTTTTGTATGACAAGTTTGAACTCGACACGCTGCCGGGCAGGATCAGCCTGGGGATTCTCATCTTTCAGGATTTATGGGCCATCCTGATTCTGGCTTTACAACCGAATTTCATGAATCCGAAGGCGCACCTGGTGGCGCTGGCCCTGGGGAAAGCCATTTTGCTGCTCGCCGTCGGTTTCCTGCTGAGTCGTTACTTACTGCGCTGGATTTTTGCCCGTATTGCCAAAACACCGGAAATGGTAGTGGCCATGTCCATCGCCTGGTGCGCGTTTATGGCGGGACTGGGATCATGGATCGGCATGTCTATGGAAATGGGTGCGCTTATTGCCGGAGCGGCGATTGCATCATTTCCCTTTGGCGTGCATGTTACGGCGAAAGTGTTGCCGCTCAGAGATGTTTTTCTGACGCTTTTTTTCCTGTCCATAGGCATGAAAATTCCTTTTCCCGACGCGTCAACCTTAACCATGGCTTTCATCATTGTTTTGTTCGTGATCATTTCCCGCTTTATCACGGTATACCCGATCCTGTCTCTTTCCGGCAGCGGGAGGCGGACCAGTTTTATCACCAGCCTGAACCTGGCGCAGATCAGCGAGTTTTCTCTGGTCGTTGCGGCCCTCGGCGTGAGCTACGGACATATAGAGCAATCCCTGATGTCTCTTATCATTTATGCAATGGCCATGACCTCGGTTTTATCGTCTTATTGCATCAAAGGAAACCACCGGCTTTATCTCATTTTCGACCGTCTCCTTTCAAAATGGGGATTACCCTCAAAGGAAACAGAAGAAATTACACAAGAGGGCAATGACCATCATCCCATTGTGCTGCTCGGTTATCATCGAGGCGCCCGGGCGCTGATTGAAAAAATGGAAGAGACGGCACCGGATCTTTTAAAGAAAATCATGGTAATTGATTTTAATCTGGAAGTCCTCAGGGAACTGGGGGAACGGAATGTGAAAGGCGTTTTCGGTGACATCAGCAGCATGGATACGCTGGATCATGCCCATGTTGCCCAGGCAGAAATCATTTTCTCAACAATTCCCGATATGCTGCTTAAAAAAACCAGTAACCTTTCACTGGTAAAAACCTGCCGGACTTTAGCCCCCAATGCGGTGATTGTGGCAACGGCTGATTCAACGGGGCAGATGGAAGAATTGAAGAAAAACGGCGCCGATGACGTTTTGCTGCCGTATTCATTAATTGGCGAAAGCCTGGCGTGGATAATTTTTGACATTTATGGTAATAATAATTAAAGAAAGAATCAATAATATGGAAATCAGCTGTTTGGGACCTGTCAAATAAGCCTGTAATTGATCGATACGTAAGGTGATTTGAAGGTAAAAAAATAGTAAAAAAAAGTTAAAAATACCATTGACATCCTTTCTTCGATTGGTTATAGTTTTTGGCAACAAGTGCCGGAATGCTGGCGGAAATTTTAATAGAGTTTCTTTTGGTGGTTCGGGGATGAACGACTTTCTGAAGAGGAAGGTCGATTTAAATTTGAAAGCAAGAAAAGGAGAGAGACGATGAAAAAAATCATTTCATTAGTTGTGATCCTGATGGTGACATGTGTTGTCGCAACAGGATACGCGCAGGTGAGGCATGGTTCTTTTGATGT
>CAZXIP010000336.1:0-1960 GCA_964640755.1 uncultured Smithella sp.
GTACCGACCGCTTTTCTGAGACTTTCGAGGGTTTGTTGAAGTTTTGCCTCTGTTTTTATGCGCTCAGTGATATCAATACCCATGCCGATTACGCATTGTTTATTCTCGAATTCTATTAAATTACCGGTTAAATAATGCGGTTTGACAGTGCCATCCTTACAAAGAATGCTCAATTCAGCAGCAACATGTTTAGTGGTTAAAACCTTTCCCATGGTTTTCTTCAGCAATGCCCGCTCGCTTTCCACAACAACATCCAGCGGTGTCATCCGGGCAAGTTCTTCACCGGAACACCCGGTGACTGTGGTGAAGTATTCATTCCACCGGATGAAACGCCCCCGATCATCATACATGTAGAACAACGCCGTCAGGCTGTCGAGGGCAGCCCTGCTGAAATTGCTTTCCCGCAACAGCGATTCCTCCGCCTTCTTGCGTTGGGTGATATCATGTGAAACATTTGCCAGGTAAAGAGGTCTGCCTGTAGCAGCATCCTTGATGGTAAATGCCATCGCCTGGACATCGGTCAGCATACCGGTCTGAATGTTGCGATACTGAAGTTCGCCTTCCCAATTGTTACCGGCTAAAAGCGCGGGAATAAGTTCCTGCCGGACTGTTTCCATAAATGGCTCAGATACAATATCCTTGATGGAGTAGTTGCCGACTTTGTCCGGATCAATTCCCAGCATTTTACTACCTGCTTCATTGAGAAATATCATTTTCTCGTCTGGTGTTACTATACTTACTAACTCACTGCTGAATTGAACAACCAGTGCAAGCTTGCGAATCTCCTCCTCCGCCTTCCTGCGCTCGGTTATATCACGTCCAATCCCCTTGAATCCCAAAGGGTTTCCCTGCTTGTCCCGGATCAGGGAAGCGACGACTTCAAAAAGCCCCTCTTCCCCGTTCTTTTTCTTCAGATGCCAGATAAAAGGTTTACCGGTTTGCCCCGTCTGAAAAATTTCTCCAAAATATTTCGTGACCTGTCCAATACCATCGGGCATACTAATATACTTAAAAGACATCCCGAGCAATTCCTCTTCAGCATATCCGCTATTTTTACAGGATGATGGGTTGACATATGTGATCATTCCCCTGATGTCGACTTCAAAGTAAACGTCCTCCATATCTTCGAGAATCTTTCTGAATTTCTCTTCGCTTTCCCGGAGGTCATTTTCTGCAAGTTTTCGGTCGGTAATTTCACGGGCAACGGAAATGATGGCTATGATCTGGCCATTGCGTATGATCGGAGATCCGCTGACCTCTCCATATCTTATGGTTCCATCCTTTGCGATGAACTGATAAATTGTCGCCGATATGCTATTTCCCCTTAAGATCAATGCCGTGTCGATGATGGCCTGTTGAAGAGATTCCGGCGTAAGAACTTTTCCCAAATCAGTAACAGGTCGGCCAATGAAATCCTGCGGCTTATATCCCAATACTTTCTCAACGCTTGGAGACATGGTCAAAACGTTGAGATCCGTGTCAATTGTATAAACCACATCCGTTACATGCTCAAAATAGAGCCGGTACCTTTCCTCTAACACGCTAATGACTTGATTGGCTTCCTCCAGATCCGATATCTTCTTTTCGAGCTTTCTGAAAATAACTTCATTATGCTGCCTTAAGAACTCGCTTTCTTCCCCTAGGGGTTTTGCTGCCGCGGGCTGAATGGTTTCCTTTTCTTTCAACAGATCGGTCAGGATCTGGATCAAAACATCCGGGGCCTGGGGTTTGATAATGAATCGGTCGGCGCCAAGATCCAGTGCAAATCTTTCTTCCTTCGCCTCCATGTAAGTGGCAGTGTAAAACACAAACGGGATATGTTTAAGGGTATCATCCAGCTTCCATGCCCGGCACAAGGTGTACCCGTCCATCACCGGCATCAGAATGTCTGAAACAACAAGATTCGGAGGATTTAAACGCGCCTTGGCAAGCGCTTCTTCACCGTTTTCCGCAGAGATCA
>CAZXIP010000337.1:0-1956 GCA_964640755.1 uncultured Smithella sp.
CCTCTGAGGGTCAGGAATCGATCCGCGAAGCCCGGCATGCCGTATAGTTTCAAGCCCCGGTCGGTTTCTTCCGGATCGGAAATCCGGTAAATGGCCGGCCTGCCGAATTCGGACTGCATGATTTCGCGGCTGGCATTTACGGCGGCCTCCCACGAGGGGTACATGAAGCTGAATCGCCGACGGTTTTCGGGCATGTAACGGAAAATCTTCATGGTGACTTCAACTAAAATGCCGAAAGAGCCTTCCGATCCTTTCATGATGTCATTTACCTTGGACCCCGTTGCCGTTGCCGGATACTCCAGTGTTTTGAAGCTGCCCGCCGGCGTGACATATTCCTGGCTGAAAACGATATCGTAGGCGTCTCCATAATAGGTGGATGCCTGGCCTGATCCAAGGGTAACGATCCAGCCACCCACCGTTGAATATTCAAAGGACTGTGGAAAATGGCCGCAGGTATAGCGGCGCCTGCACCCGAACCGCTCGGGGGCATTGTTGAGAGACTCCTCGTAGGCCGGCCCGAACATTCCCGGCTGCACACGTGCGGTCTGGTTTTGCTCGTTGATCTCCAGAAGCCTGTTCATATGTGTGCTGATCACCAGCGAAACGCCGCCCCTTGCCGGCCGGCAGCCAAAATTGACAGACGATCCGCCGCTGAATACCGTAACGGGAATGCGCTCGGCATCGCAGTATTGCACGATCTTCTGCACATCGTGCTTGTCACGCGGATGCAGCACCACATCGGCCACCTCGCGGATCAATCCCCTGCGGAGTTCCAGAATTTCCTCGGTGGTCTTGCCGTGGGCATACTTAACCCTTGAATAGTCATCCAGAGATATGTTCTCGTTACCCACAATGGCGGCAAGTACCCCGATCTGCTCAGCCTTCAGTGCCGGAGGGCGGTTCAGAACCACTATTTCCAGGCCTTCCGCCTTTCTGGTAGAAAATTCTGCGTCACTGAGATGGAATTCTTCCTTCATCATGCGATACCAGCCATCGCTGGGATGCTTGAAACGGTGATGATCGCCGTATTTGAAGATGGACCGGAATGTACCTGGAGCCGGGGCGTTCTCGGTCCAGTCAGGAATAAAACCTTTCGCTTTTGACATTCCGCTTTCCTTTCTTCCTAGAAATTTTCTGCGCGAGGCAAAGGCCCGGACAATTCCTCATCCCCGGGGATACGCAATAAAACGTTCGTCAGCTCGATTTCCCTTTCCACCCTCTCACTGTCCCAGCCCAGCAGAGAGGCCGCCACTGTGGCAACCTTTTTGAGCACTTTAACACCTGGGTGGCCCAGTGTTGCGATGCCCGTACGTCGCAGGACGATATCCGGCAGCGTACGGGCCATTTCATGGATCACGGCGTACACAACCTGCGCCATGATCTCGCCATCTTCATTGAGCACTTCTGCCAGGCTGCTGTCCTCACGCGCCAGATTGAGCACCGCGGCATATTCAGTTCCGTAATTCCGTCCGAGATACTCCAGAGTCGGTCCGTCAAAATCTTTATTGTCCCGTCGTACCGTATCCAGAAATGCGTTCATGTCGCGAATTTCACATCCGGCCAGATGACGACCTGTGGTAACGCTCCTGCCCGATTTGCGTCCCAGCTTGTTTTCTATGATCTTCAGGCAGTTCTCGGCCAGTTTACGGCTGGTGGTGTATTTGCCGCCTTCCACCGTAATGAGACCCTTGAGTCCATCGCATGCGTTGTCATATATCTCATACTTACGTGAACATTTGTAGGTTTCTTCTGTCTGGTTTTCCACCAGGGGACGCAGGCCGCCGAAGGTATGCAGGACATCGGTATAACTGAGCTTGCCGTCGCCGAAAGCAGCATTCACCTCATCAATCAGTTCGAGGATGCTTTGCCTGGTCACACGGTATTCATCCGGATTGCCGACGAACGGCTTGTCGGTTGTACCGATCAGGGTGTGTCGTCGCCAGGGAATGAGGAAAA
>CAZXIP010000338.1:0-1953 GCA_964640755.1 uncultured Smithella sp.
CAGGGACATGCAGATGGAATTGATCGAGCGCGCCGAATTTGGAATATAGTTAAATTTAAAATTATTTATGACCAAAGACGAAAAGAAAATCCCATTCATTCTGGAAATCAAAGGCAACAGCCTGGATGACGGGCCGGGTATACGATCTGTGGTGTTCTATAAAGGATGCCCCCTGTCCTGTGTGTGGTGCCACAACCCCGAAAGCAAAAAGGCCGTGGCAGAAATATCCTTTGACGCCAGATTGTGCATTGATTGCGGCACCTGCAGGGAGGTTTGTCCTGAAAAAGCGCTTGATCGGAATAATTGTTTTTACATTGACAGAAGCAAATGCACGCTTTGCTATGTATGCGTTGACTCCTGTCCGTCCGGAGCTTTGGACAGGGTGGGAAAAGCGATGACGGTGAACGATATTATTGAAAAGATTCTGCCGGACAAACCATTTTTCGACACGTCAGGCGGGGGTACGACCCTGTCCGGAGGCGAGCCCACTCTGTTTATGGAATTCACCTCCCGGCTTTTACAGTCACTAAAACAGCACGATATTCACACGCTTTTGGAAACCTGCGGTTACTTTGATCTGAGCATATTTATGGACATGCTCTATCCATATCTGGACGTAATCTATTTTGATATAAAAATCATCGATAGTATTGCCCATAAGAAATACTGCGGCCGGCCCAACGAAAAGATCCTCGATAATTTCAGGCTGATTTCCGAAAAATCGAAAAATGATAATAAAATGCTTCTTCCGCGAATACCGCTTGTTCCTGATATTACCGACACGGAAGCAAATGTCAGAGGAATCGCATCGTTTCTGAAAAGCCTGGATGTTACAGAAGCCTCCCTGCTTGCGTATAATCCGTTATGGCACGAAAAAAACGACAAAATCGGGGTGGAGGATCCATATAAACAAAGCAAAGTCATGACTTCTTTTCCCGATAGTGCAATCATTAAAAGATGCAGGGCTATATTTGCGAAAGCCGGGATCACCGAGACAAACAGTTAGTTCCATATTAATATTATCCGGGGAGGGCAATAATGAATGCAAAAGAAAAAATTGCACAGCCAGTTCTGGTGACAGGAGCAACCGGATTTATCGGAAGAAGAGTCGTTCATAAACTGTTAGAAAAAGGAATCAACCTGAAAGTGCTGGCACTGCCCAACGAAGCGATTCCAACGGAATGGACAGACAAAGTCGAAGTTGTGCAGGGCAGTATATCCGATCCCCGTAACGTGGAGGAAGCCGCCTCCGGAGCGAAAACGATCATTCATCTGGTGGCGATTGTTACAGACTGGGGGGATGAAAAGAAATATTGGGAAGTTACGGTTGAAGGCAGCAGACGGATTTTTGAACAGGCAGTGCAGAACCGGGCCCGCGTGGTTCTTGCCTCAAGCATAGCCGTTTATGGCGATTATATTCACTCTCAATCCTGTCCTGAAGATACTCCCTACGGGAAAACACTGGGTCCCTACAGCAGAACCAAGCAGGCTCAGGAAAAGCTCGCCTGGGAATACTTTAAGAATAAAAGCATGAAGCTTTCCGTAGTTCGTCCGGCAAATGTCTATGGACCAGGCTCCGGCCCGTGGCTCCATGACGTTATTGATGTCCTTCAAAGCGGCTCGCCGGGCCTGATCTCCGGAGGGGAAATGAATGCGGGCCTCGCTTATGTTGACAATGTGGCTGATGTTCTCATTCTTGCCGGGTCAACCGAAAGGGCCATCGGCAGAGTGTACAATGCCTGCGACGGATTGGATGTTACATGGAAGCAATATTTTACGGACATTGCTCATATGATTGGAGTGGACAATCCGAAGAGCCTTCCCGCACCGCTGGCAGCAGTCGGAGCTTATTTGATGGAAGGGGTCTATAAACTGTTCGGCATACAGAAACGTCCGCTCATTACCCGTGAAGCCCTGAATCTGGTCGGATCGGATAACCGGATCCCCAATGAC
>CAZXIP010000339.1:0-1943 GCA_964640755.1 uncultured Smithella sp.
GTGTCATAACCCTGCGGGTCACGCGTTTCGAGGAGCAACGCGACGAGAAATCTTTCTTTATTTTGCCGATTTCTAAGATTTCTCCCTTCGGTCGAAATGACACGAGGAATGTCATTTTTTGTCTATTGCATATTCTTGGTTTATTAAGTGCGGGCAAGTAATAGCACATTTATTATGCTCAATGCAAGTCGTCCACTGCCAACCGGATGCCAATGTTTTTGTAGCAGTTCCCTGTCTGTGGGAATGGGCAGAAATAAATAGTGCATGAAGACGTAAAGAGAATATCGGTATCTTTGCACGGTGAAGGCTTATTTCATTCTACTGAAAAGCATGCTTCCCAAAAAAAGCATGGCCGCGGCAAAAAAGACGAGAATGCCGAGATCCACGTAAAACGGATACGTGTTGATTCCCAGAAGTGCGCCGCGCACACCGTCAACGGTATAGCTGAGGGGATTGATTTTCACCAGACCGCCAAGCCAGGAGGGCAGCCTTTCATCTACAGGAAAGAGGGCGCCGGATAAGAAAAAAAGCGGAAAAATCAGAAAGGCTGAAATGACCTGAAAGCCTTCCAGACTTTCCAGGAGCGAACCCAGAGCCAGCCCCAGCGAAACAAGGGCAATCGATGTGACGAGCAAAAACAGGAACGCCAGGGGAATGCCCCAGGGATTTACCGAAGGGAAAAGAAAAGAAAAGGCAAAAAGGATTGCCACCTGCAAAAGGACGTCGGTGCATCCGCCCAGCACTTTCCCGAAAAAAATGCTGATGCGCGTCACAGGTGCGACCAGAACGGCCTTGAGTACATCGAGTTTCCGGTCCCAGATGATGTAGAGTCCAAAAAACACGGAACCGAAAATCACTGACATGGTCAGTATGCCCGGATAAATATAATCGCGATAATTGACGGAGCCCACGGAGAGGCTTGCGCCGATGCCGCTGCCGAATAGGAAAAGCCACATCAGCGGCTGGACCACGCTGGAGACGATGCGGCTTTTTTCGCGCCAGAAAACTTTGAACTCCCGCCACCACACGGCGGAAATGCCCAGGAGTTCTCTTTGAACGTTAAGCGAATTCATTCTTTCATTTTCCTCGCTGTCTGTAGCGGGCGATGGTTTCCACCCAGCTTCCGCCATTTTCAACATCTTCTTCGCGGATGTCTCGGCCGGTAAGTTTGATAAAAACGTCGTTGAGGGTGGGCTTCCTTATCTCGACACTTGCAACATGGTCTATCAGAGATAAAAGCTCAGCCAGATGCAGATGCGCCGACTTCATGGTGATTTCTATCGTTTCGCCGGCTGTCTTTATCGCCGATACGTAAGGCAGTGCACGAATTATATCCAGCGGCGGATTCGGGGACTTGACCGCGACAATATCGCCGCCCAGCATATCGATCATGTTGCCGGGCGTGTCAAGCGCGATGATCCGACCCGCGTCGATGATGCCGATGCGGTCGCACATGAGCTGGGCTTCTTCCATGTAGTGCGTGGTGAGCACCACCGTGGTTCTTTCTTTTTGCGCCATTTTGCGGATGTATTCCCACGTGCGGGCGCGTGTCTGAGGGTCGAGTCCCAGCGTCGGTTCATCCAGAAACAAAACGGCCGGACGGTGCAAAAGACCTCGCGCCAGTTCCAGTCTGCGCCTCATCCCGCCTGAGTAAGTTTTGGTCAGGTCATCGGCGCGCTGGGTGAGATCAACCAGTTCAAGCATTTCTTCGATCCAGCGGCTGCGCTCCCGTGCCGGTATGCCATAGAGGCGTGCGTGGAGCTGCAGGTTTTCACGGCCGGTAAGAATTGTGTCCAGCGTCGGATCCTGAAAAACGATGCCGACATTCTGGCGGACCTGCGTCGGATGTTTAGCGATATCGAAACCGGCGATGATGCCGCTGCCGGATGTGGGGCGGATGATGGTGCAGAGCATCCCGATGGTCGTCGTCTTGCCGGCGCCAT
>CAZXIP010000340.1:0-1933 GCA_964640755.1 uncultured Smithella sp.
GGGATACCATGGAATGGGTCTTGCCTACATGATGTCCAACCGCGGCGCCTGTCACTTGCAGCATGCAGCGATGGGCATGGAACAGGGAATGGTTTCATGGCCTCAGCTTTTTGACATGAAAGACGACTATGACGGCCAGACTTCAGAAGGCAAAGCCAGGATGGTCTTCAACGCGGAAAATTACGGTATTCTGGGCAACAGCCTCTCCATGTGCCATTATGTGCTTTACGCTGTGAAACCGGATACTGTTCGCGACGCCTTAAACGCCATTACCGGCTACCATTTTGATTTCAACGACCTGCTTGTCTGCGGTGCGAGAGACTGGACGCTGAAACGGGGCATCAATAATCTGCTGGGCATCACGGTCAAGGACGACGTTCTGCCGAAGAAGATTCTTACCGCTTTGAATGACGGCGCGAGAGCCGGTTCCGTGCCGGATATGCAATTGCTGCGGGATGAGTATTATGCCATTCGCGGGTTGACCCCGGAAGGTATTGTCAGTGAAGAAAAACTTCTGGAGCTCGGGCTTCCGGAGTTAAGAGATAAACTCTACAAATAACAAAAAGGAGAATGGAAAATGGCTGCTTACAAGGCTTTTACGCAGGAGTGGATGGACGCATGGAAAGAGAAAATCGCCGGATCAAAAGAGTACAAAGAAATCGCTAAAGAATGGGAGGGAAGCGTTGGGCTGATCTGCAACCCCGATCCCTCGAAAAATGTTCCCGAGCCGATCTACCTTTTCACCGATTACTGGCACGGGGACGCACTTGATTTTTTAATATGCGACGAGGCAAAAGCACAGACGGCAAAATTCATCATGACTGGCGATTATACCCGCTGGAAGCAGGTGGCCAAGAAAGAACTCGACGCGACCAAGGCCCTGATGCAGGGGAAGTTAAAATTAAAAGGCGATTTGACCTACGTGGTGCGCATGGTCAAAACGATCAATAAGGTTGTTGATCTTTTAACGGAAGTGGAAACCGTTTGGCCCGATGATGTTTAATCGAACATTCAGATAAGGAGTGTGTTATGGCTTACGATCAGGATTTATCTTTTGTGTATTTCGGCCCGACAAAAATCATTTTCGGCAACGGCTCATCAGCATCCGAAGTTGAATCCGAAATGAGCGCGCTGAAATGCTCACGCGCAGTGATCGTTACGGATCCGGGCATCATCAAAGCAGGCTTGCTGGACAAAATCACAAAGTCCCTGGGCGGAAAATGTGTCGGCGTATTCAGCGACGTGCCGCAGGATTCGGGAATGGACGTTGTTGACCGGGCGGCGGCATTTGCCAGGGAGAAAAACGCGGACATCATCATCAGCGTCGGCGGCGGAAGCGCGATTGATACGGCCAAGTGCATGTGTATTATCCTTACCGAAGGAGGCTCGCTTGCAGATTTTGAAGGAATCCAGCTTCTAACACGACCGCAGATGCCGCATATCGTTATCCCGACCACCGCCGGAACGGGAAGTGAAGTTACCTGGGCCGCGGTAATTTACGATAAAAGCAAAGGACAGAAGATTTTAATTGTGGAGTCCTACAATGCCCCGCGCGTGGCTATTCTGGATCCCACATTAACAGCCAAGTTGCCGCCGCTCCTGACCGCTTCTACCGGCATGGACGCCATGACCCACGCTGTTGAGGCCATTTCTTCTGTACAGTGCGAACCGATTGCCGATGCAATGGGCCTTCACGCCATCAGGCTTTTAAATAAATATCTGCCGCAATGTATTCAGGACGGCAGGGATCTTGTCGCCCGCGGGCAGGTGCAACTGGCCGCCACGATGGCAGGCTGGTCTTTCGGCAATGCGATGATCGGAATCGTTCATGCGATGGCGCATTCCATCGGCGCTGTAGCGCATGTGCCGCATGGCGTCGCCAACGGCATTCTGCTGCCTCATTGCATGGAATTCAATCTGCCCGATGCAGAAG
>CAZXIP010000341.1:0-1931 GCA_964640755.1 uncultured Smithella sp.
CCTTGTCATTCGGTCCGATCCACCGAAACTGAGTGCTCACCGAGCCGGTCGTTCCTCTTTCGGGACGGCCAAAAAACCACCATCCGCCGACAAGCAGGATCAACAGCAGGACTGCTCCGCCAATAACGATAAAATCCTTTTTCATAGCCATTCACCTTTTGGATTAAATTTGTGCCGCATCATTCGGAAACATCCTGAATAAACAGAGCCTCCAGGCCAGGGATTTTAGTTTCCCGGTCGGAAAAAAACACCTTGCCGGTGAGGCGCCCGAAATTATCCAGATCTGAGCCGATCATGTAAATGATCCGGTGCTTTTGCTTGCCCTCTGTAAAATCAGCCTGCAAAACCGGAATCTTGTCGGAGGTAGCCGCGATGATTTTTGCGGTGCCGGTCGTTTTCCTGCCTTTAATCGTGCGTGTGATGACAAGTTCACGTCCTTTACGCATCAAAGTCATCGTGCCGTGATAGGTTCCGCCGCCGTCGGGACGTTTTCCGATCACTTCATAAAAACCTGTCAGAAACCCCAGGAGAGAATCTTCCCGATCCTTGTCTTCCAAAGGGACGCCTGCAAACGCATAGGAACTGACAATCAAAAGGAGAACCGCTGCATAAAGCATTGATCTTTTCATCATAGCGTATCCTTGATCTTTTGAATACGGAGCAAAGTAAGAAGAATGGCCATCACGATGGGCACTGCCAATATGACCAGACTTGAATTGATATACTGGTTCGGTGTTAGTACCGCCAACTTATATAGAATGATGATTGCTGCAGCACTGGTTAAACTCGAAAAAACCATTCCCCATCCGAAGAAGAAATTGGCTTCATACCATACTCTGTCGCTTTTGAGCGTTTTCAGTGTACGAAACCCATACAGGCTGTTTCTTGGGATCTTACGCAAAATGAGAGGAATGGCCAAAAGCAAGAAGAGTCCCGCGCAAGCCAGGATCGTCACCAGACCCTTAAAATAAACCGTTGATTCCATGCCCTTACAGCCTCCTGATAAAACGTTTCCGCCTATATCTGACTTTGGATATCTAAATTAATTGTATTTTAGTATCATTATTGCACATTATCAATTCATATTATCGTGTCATTTACGGTACATATTTGTAAGTTGCATAATTAAATGCTTTTGGGTATAAACGCACCGTCTGCTTTGTGGAAGACGGATCAAAAATGTCAGAAATATCAGGATAAATCATGGCGAACAGAATTGAAGTTGGATTTAAGACCGGCATACGGGACGCGCTTGGCGAAAAGACAAAAAAGCGTATTATCGATACGCTGGCGCTTAACGTGTCAAACGTTGCCACGATCGAAGTTTATACGATTGACGGTCCATTGAGCGCTGCCGAACTGCGGGAAGCCGCTTCAGGGCCGCTTTCCGATCCGGTCATCCAGGAATTTTCCATCAACCGCCCGCTGGCCAAAAATTTTGACTGGCTCATTGAAGTCGGCTTCCGTCCGGGCGTCACCGACAACGTCGGCAAAACGGCGCGCGAAGCGATTGAGCTTTTGCTCGGTGGCGTGTCCGCTCACGGGAAAATCAATGTTTACACATCGCGCCAGTACCTGATTTCAGGACAAATATCCAGATCGGGTGCCGAAACAATCGCCTCCGGGCTTCTGGCAAACGATTTGATAGAACGCCATCAAGTGATCTCTGCAATGAATTTTGATTTTAACCGGGGCTTGCCCGCTTTTATTCCTAAGGTGCAGGGCGAAGACAAACCGCAGGTGGCTCAAATCAATCTGGCTGCTGTTTCCGCACAGGGTCTTTTGAAAATCAGCCAGGAAAAGCTCCTGGCCCTGAACCTGGAAGAGATGAAGAAGATACAGGCTTATTATCAGAATCCCGCTGTGATCAAGGCCCGCAAGAAATTCGGTCTGGATGAAAACACAACCGATGTGGAATTGGAATGCCTGGG
>CAZXIP010000342.1:0-1922 GCA_964640755.1 uncultured Smithella sp.
TACATGTCCTGGCCCATAGTCATAGGGATATTCGAATTTACCATGATGAGGACCGACGACAACATCAACAAGAAGAAAATGGCAGAACTTTTTCACGAATACTTTGGGTCTGTGCACGCCGCTAATTTTTCAAACAATGAGCGGGTCTCCGCACTTCGCGTGATTCCCGTTGAAGAATCCATCATTGATGGCAATCGAACGGAATTTTTCGATTACGAAAAAGCCTCATTGCTCATTGAAAACACTGATAAGTGGGCCATCGGCCTTTGCTCCTGCCGGAGCGAAAAGCTGCATAACGGAACCAACGGATGCGATGCGCCCACGGATTGCTGCAGTCTTTTAGGGATCGGGGCTGAATATGGCATCAGGAACAACTTCGCACGAAAGGTCACGAAATCCGAGATGCTGGATAATTTCGCCCGGTCAAAGGAATATGGTCTCGTATTCTGCGCCGTGAACACCAAGAAGAATCCTGTGGCCATATGTCATTGCTGTAAGTGTTGCTGCAACTTTTTAGGCGGATTGACCAAGCACGGATATCAAAATTGTGTCGTCACTTCCAATTTCATGTCCATGATTGATGCAGTCAAGTGCAACGGTTGCGGAAAATGCGTTAAAGTTTGTCCGGTAAACGCCCTTAGCCTGGTGTCTGCGAATGACCCCAAGAGCGAAAAAAAGAAAACTTGCAAGCTAAATAACGATATATGCGTGGGCTGCGGAGTATGTATTGCCAAATGTTCCTTCAAAGCTATGAAGATGATACCGCGGGAAGGTAAGGTTTTACACCCGGAATCTCTCTTCGAGGTAACGATGCTGGCAGCGCTTGAGCGTGGTACACTGCAGAATCAACTGTTTGATAATCCACAGAGTGTCACTCAGAACTATATAAGAACATTCACCGGGGCATTTCTGAGACTTACGCCGGTCAAGCGGACCCTCATGAGCGACCTGTTCAGATCCGCATTTCTATCCTCTGCGAGGGGCATTGCCAGAATACAGGGCAAGGGCTGGATGCTGGATCTCTAGATAATTCACAATAGCCTTATATTATTAAGGGGAGAAGAATATGTTGAAAAAATATTTTGGAGGATGCGACGTAGGCTCCACCACCGGCAAAGCGGTCATCCTGGATGAAAAAGGTAACATGATTGCCAGCAGCATCATTTCCAGCGAAATCGATCCGGAGATCACGGCGCGCCATGCCTTGGAGAATGCTTGTGCATCCGTGCCTGGATTGGAAGGCATCCAGGATCTGTGCTACCTCATCGGCACAGGTTACGGGCGAAACGAAGTCCCCTTTGCCCATGAGAATATATCGGAGATCAGCTGCCACGCCATGGGCACATTTTTCTGCAAGCCGGAGATCAAGACCATTGTGGACATTGGCGGACAGGACGTGAAAGCCATTGCTTTGGACGGAAGCGGGTCGGTGCTGGAATTCGCCATGAACGACAAGTGCGCGGCAGGCACCGGCAGGTTCTTCGAGGCAATGAGCCGGATTTTCCACATGGAGCTGGATGAGTTCTCCGATCTTTCCCTGAAGGCGAACAGGGTCATCCCCGTCACGGCCCAGTGCAGTGTCTTTGCCGAAAGCGAGGTCATCAGTCTTCTGGCCAAAAAAAATCCACCCGCCGAGATTGCCGCCGGTATCCAGTCCGCCGTGTCCAAACGCTGTTTCACCCTGCTCAAGCGCATCGGCATGCGTGCCCAGGTGACGGTGACAGGGGGTTGTGCGAAGAACAAGGGTCTCATCAAGGCGCTCGCTAAAATCATCGATATGGACGTAACCAGCCTCCCGGTGGACCCTCAGATCATAGGCGCCCTGGGTGCGGCGGTGTACGCGAAGCAAAAAGGAATATAAACAAACATAGAATGAAAGCATGGAGGAACTATGGCCAGGAATCTCGATAACCTTTTTATAT
>CAZXIP010000343.1:0-1922 GCA_964640755.1 uncultured Smithella sp.
AAATCACGTCATCATCTGCGGCATGGGCCTCAACGGGAAAAATCTGGTCCGGGTCTTAAAAGACACCGCGATTAACTACGCCGTCATCGATCTTAATTTCCAGAAAATAAAAAAAGCAAAAAACAAAGGGGATAAAAACACGATCTGGGGTGATGCATCCAGCGTCGAAATACTGCGCCGCGCCAACGTGGAAGCGGCACGCGTCATGGTGATCGCCATTTCCGACCGTTTCCTCACCAAAACCTGCCTGTCCAATGCCAGGGCGCTCAATCCGAATCTGCACGTGATTGTCCGCACAAAATATCTAGCCGATATTGAAGACCTGCTGGCGCTTGGCGCCGACGACGTCATTCCCGAGGAGTTTGAAACCTCCATCCAGATCTTCAGCCGGGTCCTTAAAATGTTTCACATTCCCAACAGCATCATTTTAGCCCAGGGCAACATCATCCGGAACAAATCCTACGGTGTTTTCCGGGAGGTGCGGTACACGCAGGAAGCCTTTGACCAGATAAGCCAGCTTCTGGCGCAGGGCACCATTGAAACGTATTTCATCGCGGCCAAAAATCCGATTATCGGGCAAAGCATCCGCGACGTCAACTTAAAGGCGCAATCGGGCGCAATGATCATCAACATTATCCGAGAGAACCAGACCATTACCAACCCGCCTGCCGATTTTATTTTTCAGGCCGGTGATCAGCTGGTTCTCTTCGGCAGCCACAGCGCAATTGACATGGGCCTGAAAATTCTGGACGGAAACAATGACGACAACTGTGCGGCATAACCATCATCACAGTGAAAAATCGTGGGGGAACCGCCTGATTGCCTCCATGCTGATGAATCTTGTCATTCCGTTGGTGCAGATTTACGGCGGCATCCTGTCCGGCAGTATGGCACTGATCAGCGACGCGCTGCACAATTTAAGCGATTTCATATCCCTCGTGATCAACTACGCGGCGCTGGTTATCGGGAAACGCCCGCCGACGTTAAAGCACACGTTCGGCTTCAAGCGCGTGGAAATATTTGCCACGGTGTTCAGCGTGGCCCTGTTATACGGGGCGGGCTTTTACATTGCCGCAGAGGCCTGGCAGAGATTCCGCGCACCGCAGCCGATTGCCGGTCAACTGGTGATCTGGATTGCCCTGCTTGGTTTTGCCGGCAATATTCTTTCCGCCCTGCTTTTGCATGCCGGATCAAAAGTCAACCTGAACATGAAGAGCGCGTTTCTGCACATGATGGCCGATGCCGCCACTTCGCTGGGCGTCGCGGCGCTTGGAATTCTCTGGATGTTTAAACCCTGGTACTGGCTTGACCCGCTGTTCTCATGGCTGATTGTCGCCATGATCCTGTACGGCGGATGGGGTTTGTTAAAAGACAGTTTCCTCATCCTGATGAACGCGACGCCGCCGGGGATTGACCTGGAAGAAATTCAGAAATCACTGGAAGCCATCGACGGCATCCTGGAAATTCATGACCTGCACGTCTGGAATCCGTCCAACGAAAGCATCGCCCTTGCCGTCCACATAACCGTGCCCGATCAGATGCTGGGCCGCGTCGATTTGCTGGCGGAAAAAGTGAGAGCAACGCTGGCCGGCGAATTTCACATTGATCATCCGACGCTTCAGTTCGAATGCGTGAGCTGTAATCACGGGCAGCTTCTGTGCTGCGCTCCGGAAAACAGTCATCCGAATCACAAACATCATTAGTGTCGTGCGTCGCAAGCCTGCTTTTCAAAATTTTCTTAAACCGGAATTATCTGCCCAGAATAAAAGCAGCCAGTGAAAAATAGGAGGCAATGGTGCATATATCGGCAAAGGCGAGCGTCAGAGGCCCCGAAGCCAGACGCAAATCGAGCTTCAGCTTGTGCAGTAGTGCGGGTACGCTCACCCCGATAAATCCCGCCAGCATAAGCGATGCCATGATGC
>CAZXIP010000344.1:0-1922 GCA_964640755.1 uncultured Smithella sp.
ATTAATTCTTCGATCTTGGCAGTAGATATGGGATCTAGCGCTGAAGTCGGCTCATCCATGAGCAGGACATCGGGTTTCATTGCCAGCGCACGGGCAATGCAAAGGCGCTGCTGCTGGCCACCGGAAAGATTCATGGCGGATTTATTCAAAACATCTTTCACCTCATCCCACAGAACAGACTGTTTCAAACTCTGTTCCACCAGTGTGTCCAAATCTCCGGCATTCACACCGGTCAGCCTCGGACCATAGGCGATATTGTTATAAATCGTTTTCGGGAAGGGATTGGGCTTCTGAAACACCATGCCGATCTTGCGGCGGATTTCCACCGGGTCTACATCGGGTGCGTAAATATTTTGATCTTCAAAAAGAATCTCTCCTTCCACCCTTGTGCCGTCAATCAGATCATTCATGCGGTTCAAAAGCCTCAGCAGCGTTGACTTTCCGCACCCCGACGGACCGATGAGCGCCGTTACTTTGTTTTTTCTGAATTTCATTGAGATGTCCGTCAGAGCGCGCACGGCACCGTAATAGAAGTTCACTCTATTGATGGAAATTATCGCATTTGACTCCATTGCTACCACCTTTTATTTCGTCTCATATAGCCGCGAATGATAATCGCGATCAAATCAATCCCCAAAACGACCGCCACCAGCACCAGCACGGTACCGAACTGGATGGGACGGGTGGCTTCGATATTGGTTCCCGCTGTGGCCAGGACATAGATATGATATGGCAGCGCCATGACCTCATCAAAGATCGATCCCGGGAGTTTTGCCGTGAAATAGGCGGCAGCCGTGAACATAATCGGGGCCGTCTCGCCCGCAGCTCTTCCTATTCCCAATATGGAACCAGTCAGAATACCGGGCATGGCGTTGGGTAAAACGATCCGATAGGTCGTCTGCCATTTGGAAACACCTAAAGACAGAGACGCTTCACGAAAGGTCTGCGGCACCGACTTGAGTGCTTCTTCTGACGCGCCGATAATTGTCGGCAATATCAGAAATCCTAACGTCAAAGAACCGGACAGAATGCTTGATCCGAATTTAAGAAAAATAACAAAAAAACCTAAACCGAACAATCCAAAGACAACTGAAGGAACACCCGCCAGACAGTTGATGCCAACCTTGATCAGACGGACAATCCTGCCCTGTTTTGCATATTCCGTAAGATATATCGCCGACGCGATACCCAGTGGCAGCCCGATTGCGATCGCACCGACAGTCAAATAAATCGTGCCCAGAATAGCAGGCATGATGCCACCTTTCGTCATGGAATGCGTGGGCGGCTTGGTGATGAACTCCCAGCTGATGGCACCGATGCCGTTGTAACCGATATAAAAAACAATGCCCCCCAGGGCCAGAGTAATAATCAGTGCCGCTGCTCGCACCATCCCGAAAAAAATATGCTGTTTCAGGTAGCGCCACTTCATGGAATTATTTTTTGATGATTGCATAGGCATTCCGTTTAACCCCGATAAACGGGATAAGTGCGTCAACGAATTTGCTTTCTAACAGAAAGCAAATTCTAACTTACTAAAGTGTCCCCGAGCCAATCTGGCGGAATTTATGTGACACGTAATCCGCAATTAAATTGAAAGCCAGCGTAAGCAAGAATAAAACAATACCAATGGCAAAAAGTGCCTGGTAGTGCGCGCTGCGATAGGGCGTTTCACCCATCTCGGCGGCGATGCTTGCCGGCATTGGACGCACCGAGTCAAATAAACTCTCCGGAATAGCGGCGGCGCCGCCCGCCACCATCAGCACCACCATCGTCTCGCCAATGGCCCTGGCCATCCCCAGCATGACGGCGGTGGAAATGCCGGACATCGCCGCGGGCAGGATCACTTTGACGATGGTTTCAAATTTTGTCGCGCCCAGGGCATACGACGCTTCCTTGAATTCGCGCGGCACGGCATAGAGGGC
>CAZXIP010000345.1:0-1914 GCA_964640755.1 uncultured Smithella sp.
TTAAACAAATCGCTCTATAACGAAAAAATGGAATTCAATGCCGCAGCCGATTTTAAAGGGAAAGAAGACCTTGGATGGCTATATGAGGAAGCAAAAAAGAACAACGCATCGGTCATCGCCGCCTTCTGGATTGCCATGGCGATTCAGGATTACCGGCCGGTCTTGAAAAACATTTCAGTTCCCTGCCTCCTGGTTTACGGAACCGAAAGCAATTATTATCCGGCAGAAAATTATGACTACATGCAAAAGCAGATACCCGATGCCAGAGTTGCCGCTTTTGAGGGCTGCGGGCATGCACTGCATATTCAGGCTCCGGAATTATTCAACCGCATCACAATGGATTTTTTGCTGACGGGTTTTTCTGCCTGCGAGGGCCATCACGACGCCTCCAAGACCGAAGGTAATGGCTAACGCCTTGATCAGCATCCCGATGTAAAAAGGTATCCATCCGAGAAGCCACAGCAGACACAATCCCACCAGCGTTTCTTTCACGATTGATCTCCGGTATCCGCGGAATATTTTTGTGATGATCATGTTGCCAAGAAGTGAACCACACGCGGTAAAGCCGATGATGGCCGCCAGAAGCAGTGCCGTGAAAGCAAGGGGTATTAATAAGATGCCGATGACAGAGATCGCCAGCAGCATAAAGAAAGGCACGATCATTAACGTCGTCAGAAATCCCCAGAAAAATGATTTTATTTTGTTGGTCCGGATAGCGCTGACAACAGTGTCCAGCGCCCGGGGCATAAGCAGCGCCATGATCAGCGCGATAATCAGGATGATGGCGAAAAAGCACAAGGAAATAACATTGAGAATTAAAGACCAGCCTTCCAGCTCCCCCCTCATGGCCGAGTTAATGGAATCCGCAAGAGTGGTGGAGTTTACTTCCGTTATATCGCCGAAAATGAGAGAACCGCTGCCTTTGGCCACAATGCCGCCGACCGCGATAACATTCCCCCGGACAACGGCATTATTGGTCAATACGACCGACCCGCCAACGGCAATTACATTCTGCTCAACCAGCCCGTTTATGGTTGCCTGCCCGCCGACAACGACCACATTTTCCACCGTTTGTCCCTGTTCCACCGTAACGTCGCGGCCTGCCATGAAGATATGTTTTGCCTCGACGGGCAGTGAAAGGAGAAGGACTAATGCCGACGTGAAAATAACGGTAAGTTTTGCTCTCATATATTGACCTTATTGTCTATGCCGTTTTTCGCCGGCTGATAATTTTCTGATGGATGTATGCGATGACACCCGGCATCACGGAAATGATGATGATTGCAAAAATAACGATTGTAAAGTTACTTTTAACGGCTGGAATATTGCCGAAGAAGTAGCCGCCCAGCAGGAAAGTGAAAACCCACAGGATGCCGCCGACAATATTATATAAAATAAACTTGGGGTAACTCATTGCCCCGACACCGGCCACGAAAGGGGCAAAGGTACGAATAAACGGCATAAAGCGAGCGATAATAATGGTTTTTCCGCCGTGTTTTTCATAAAATTCATGTGTTTTGATAAGATATTTCTTTTTGAAGAAACGGCTTTCTTCGTAATGAAAAACTTTGGGACCGATAAAATGGCCTATCGCATAGTTGACGCTGTCCCCGGCGATGGCGGCAATGCTAAGCACGATCAGTAAAGCTTCAATGTTAAGCGCTCCCAGCGCGGCCAGCGTTCCCAGAGTGAAAAGCAGTGAATCGCCTGGCAAAACCGGTGTAACAACAAGGCCGGTTTCACAAAATATGACTATAAATACAATAACATAAGCCCAGACGCCAAAACTGTCGACAATCATGGGCAGATACTTGTCGAGGTGGATAAAAAAATCTATAATAAAAAAAATTATGTCCATAATTATTTTATACTCTTTTTAGTCAGAAAATTTAAAAAAATTGCGAGTCACCCTAT
>CAZXIP010000346.1:0-1911 GCA_964640755.1 uncultured Smithella sp.
CCAGAAACGCGTCAGTAAAAGCAGAAGTGGCATCGCGGGGCAATCAGGGTCTGATGGAAATCCTCAAAGGCTGTGAAATTGAAAATGATCACGGCCGTTTTTTTCTGGTCAGTGACTTGTTGTCCGGCTCAAGCCGCCACGGACACCGCAACATTCGCGAGGCGTTTGATTTTGACATGACGGCGGCGGGAATGCTGGCCAACAACCCCATCCTCGGGGATTACACCTCATCGGATGCCCTGTTTCTGGATACCGAAACCACGGGGCTGGCGGGCGGCACCGGCACGATGGCCTTTTTGATCGGACTCGGCTGGTTCGAAGAAGGCCACTTTCAGGTCCGCCAGATTCTGGCACGTGACTTTGGCGAAGAAAAAGCAGCGCTGACCTATCTCAGGGAGATTACCGCACAAAAAAAATTCCTGGTCACTTTCAACGGGAAAGCCTTCGACGTCAACCTGCTCTCCACGCGCTTTATTATGAACCGGATGCCGGGATGTCTCGCGGAGCTTCCTCATCTGGACCTATTGCATCCGTCGCGACGCATTCTTGGACATCGCCTGGAAAACTGCCGGCTCGCCACTCTGGAGGAGGAAATCCTCGGCGTCAGACGAGAGGGTGACATCCCCGGATGGGAGATTCCTCAACGCTATTTTGACTGGCTTCGCCGGCGTGATCCCCGTTTGCTGGCCGGTATCTTTGAGCACAACCGTTTGGACGTGATTTCCATGGCGACGCTCACCGCACATTTGATTGACGTGTTGACGGCGCATGCCCTTGCGCAGTATACGCATGAAGACGATTACCTGGCGGCCGCCCGTTTGTTGTTGAAACGCGCCAACGCAGAAGGCGTACAAAAGATTCTGGACATTTTCCATGACGACACTTGTCAGGATTTTTCTCTCCAGTCTCAAAAGAAACTGGCTCAATTATACAAGCGAACAGGAAGAATAAATGAAGCCGCGCACATCTGGCAGCAGATGGCTGCCTGTGAGCCTTTCGAATTTTATGCCATTTCAGAAATGGCCAAATTTCTGGAGCATCACCAAAGGGATAATCTTCAGGCAAGGGACACTGTTGAAAAGGCCCTGGCCGGCAAAAACTTGTTTTCCGATGAAGAAAGAGAATCTCTTTCACACCGCTTGAAACGGTTAAGCAAAAGACTCCATGTTCAACAGTAGTGGACGCATGTAACGATTATTCTTTGCTCCTTGACGTTAAAGACAAAAAAACATTGAAAATCATTTCATAAATGGGCAAATAATAAGCATTCATGATGATGGACGAAATATTCAAATAGCAGGTGGGCAGAATTCAATTATTGTCCTTTATGAAAGACAATGGCCTAAGAGATAGATGATGAAATCAAAGAATATTCAGTGGATTTTTTTCTTGGGAATATTATGCTTGTTTGCCAGTCAGGCCCGGGCTGAAGAGTGGACATACTATGATACAGCGCTGGCCGGCACCATGTATTATGATAAAAGCGGTATTTTTGAAGCTAAAAAAGGCATCCTTTCCGTGTGGACTAAAAACATATTAAGCACAGATTCAAAAAAGCAATATTTTTCTATTCTAAAAAAAATAGATAAGGCACCCGATGATCCCTCCAAGTTGTCCTATTATAAAAGTCTGATGGAAATTGACTGCACAAATAAAAAATTTCGATATGTCCATGCGGTTTTCTATGATGAGCAGGATAATATTATTCACGCATCATCGGAAAACGAAACGAGTGAATGGAATACGATCGAACCCGATTCGATTGGTGAAAAATTAATGAATCTGGTTTCTGCGGAATATGCTATTTCAAAGAAAACGGATGTTGCGGAAAAAGTTGAGACACCCGTTCCTCAAGAGGAGACGATCGCCGTTGCCAAAGTCGTGGAGCCGGTCCCCTCAAAAGAGATTGTC
>CAZXIP010000347.1:0-1909 GCA_964640755.1 uncultured Smithella sp.
TGGCCGCGAAATTCTCAATGTCCAGCCCGGCGCAGAAGCTCTTGCCTTCGCCGGAAATGACCACAACGCGAACGCCGGGTTCTTTCGCCAGCCGATCAATGGCATCCGCCATGGCATCAATCAGCTCAAAGCTGAGCGCGTTGAATTTGTCGGGCCGGTTGAAACGGACATCCGCTATGTGGTCTGCGATAGTAATTTTTACCAGTTCACTCATAAATATTTCCTTTCTTCGATAATACTTTCATTTCACTAAATCGGTACCTGCCTTATAAGCCTGGTCCATAACCGTTTGATTGTTTTTTGCCGAGTCCAGGCTTGCCATTTCTCCCGCAGCAATACGTCCCTCAACCTTGAATCCCAGGAAAGCAAGGACTCCTTCATTCAAGTCGAACGATAATGCAAATAAGCTGGTTTCCGGCTGACCTTGTGAATACACGGTTATGGCCTTTTTCCCTCTTATTTTGTTTCTGAAAGCGCCCGGTTGGCCGTCCTTGAGGTACAACAGGGCAAAAAGCCTGTCGATAAAAATCTTTGTCTGTCCCGTCACCTGGAGCATGAAGACCGGCGTCCCGATCACCACGGCATCGGCGCTGAAGATTTCATCATAAAGCGGCGTCATTCCGTCTTCCTGCACACATTTTCCTTCCGGCGTCTGGCATTTGTAACAGGCCTGACATCCCCTGATGCTCAGTTCATTGAGATTAAATATCTTTGTTTCCGCACCGGCTTCCGACGCGCCGCGCAAAACCTCATTGACGATAGTGGTCGTGTTCCCTTTTTTTCTTGGACTTCCTACAAAACCAACGACTTTCATGATTTCTCTCCCTTATTAACTGTCCCATATTTGTCTTTATATTTTGTCATGTGTGACCTGCAAGGTCATTCCGGCGCAGAGGCTGTGTCGAAATTGAATTTTTGTCATTTCGGACAAGCGAAGCGCGATCCGGAATCCAGACATTTTTTGAGCTGGTTGCCGGCTTTCGTAACCAGATAACCTGAATGTCACGTGAGGTGGTATCGCACGAGGCGACGAGACGTAGTTTAGACAAGATCATAAGTCTCATAACCATGGTCTCTTCCTATAATGCCTCTACCCTGCATGGTACATACCGGTGCATCGGCGTGCCGAACTGGTCGCGATGTGTATTTTTGGTGAGCCTATTCACATTGGCGCCGTATTTCACACCGTTGTAAATCAGGCCAAAACCATGCGGGATCACCACATGGCCTTTGCGGGCCGTGTCAGTGACTTCCAGTTCAAGCTCTTCGCTGCCCGCTTCGGTGGTCACTTTCACCTGTTGTCCGTCTTTCAAATTTAAGGCCGCCGCGTCCTCCGGGTGCATCGTTATTGTGCAGTCACGCTTGCCTTTGTTCCAGGCGGGATCGCGCATCAATGTATTGGCGTTTTTGTCGATGTGTTTTCCTGCCATGAGGATGAGCGGAAATTCCGCAGGCAGCGTCAGCGCCGCTTGCTCCCTGGTCGCTTCGATTGCTTGCAGTTCGTCGAGCAGCTCCGGAATGTGTAGATTGATTTTGCCGTCCGGAGTTCTCACTTCTGTAAAATTATTTTCCGGATCGATCCTGCCTACCCAGATACCTTCCGGATGATCGAGAATCTGCTGGAACAGTTCTTCGCCCAGTGCGGGGCCTGATGCATAGCCCGCCCGGATTGCATTCTTATATAATGACTTCGGAGCAACCTGCAGCATGCCCCAAAGCGCGGCCAGATGGACGGAACCCATGGCTTTGCCCAGTGTCTTTCCCAGGATAAACGGCATGGCCTTGAGTGCCCTCGGCTCCGTTACGGCGTATTCCATCAAGGCTTTGGCAAAAGCCGGACGGCCCTCATTGGCGGCCTGATAGAGGCTTTCCGGGATCGGCGGGATCAGTCCCAGCTTGTCAGCCAGGA
>CAZXIP010000348.1:0-1906 GCA_964640755.1 uncultured Smithella sp.
TGCTGATTGGATCTCTTGCCATTGTGTCCCTTTTCCTGGTGCAGGCCTATCGCCTAACTCGTTCTTCCCTTTCCCGTGTTACGGTTTTTTCAGAAGCGCTGGTAAAGCACATGCCCATCGGACTTCTGGCAGTGGACCGAAACGGGAAAATTGTTGCCTGCAATGAGAAGGTACAAGGATTGTTTACCGGTTCCTGCCCCGACGCTGTGGGCCGGGATGCAGGCGAGCTGCTGCCTTCGGCATTTTCGCAATTACTGGACAGAATCAATGCGCGAACCGGTTTGGCCGAAGAGGATATTGCCGTTTCTTCGGAAAAAGATGGCACTCAGATATGGGAATCTGTTGCTGCGGCATTTGCCGACGAAGACGTCCCTGAGGGGAAAATTCTTCTTGCGCGGAACGTGACGGCAATCAGGCTGCTGGAGAAGGAAGTTGCCCGCAGCCGCCATCTTCACGCTATCGGATCGCTTGCCGCCGGTGTGGCCCACGAAATACGCAATCCGCTCAGTTCCATTAAAGGCTTTGCGGTTTACTTCAAGCAAAGGCTGTCCGGAAATAAAGAAGATGAAGAGACTGCTGATATTATGATTGCGGAGACGGAAAGACTCAATCGTGTCATCAGCCAGCTCATTGAATTTGCCCGCCCGCTCACATTGAAAAAAGAGCAAACACGTATGACTGATTTAGTGCGTCACACAATCAAACTGGTAGAGGCCGAAGCCCGGAAGAATGCCGTTTTAATCGACATCCAGGCGGATGAGGATTTGCCGCCGGCGGATATTGATCCGGATAAAATAAAGCAGGTGCTCCTCAATATATTTTTGAACGCACTGTCGGCCATGCCGGATGGTGGCCGGCTATTGGTAGAGTTGGAAGCACAAAATGATAATCTGAACGTGACGGTTTCCGATACCGGTACGGGCATCAAAAAAGAAGACCTGCCACTGATTTTCGATCCGTATTTCACATCCAAACCGGCGGGCACCGGTTTAGGATTGGCGGTTGTGCAAAAAATCATGGATGCACATGGCGGCGTTGTCCATATGGAGAGCAAAGCCGGCTCAGGCACAAAAGTCACACTGCGGTTTTTTATCGGTAAAGGAGATAAAAATGAAAAAAGGACTTGATATTTTAATTGTGGATGACGATTTGGCCCATCGAGTGATGCTGAAAAAACTGCTGGGCGGCTGGGGCTATAGTATTGCCGAAGCGGACGATGGCGCGGGCGCGATCGAAGAAGTCGGCAGGCGGTTATTCGATTTGATCCTGATGGATGTGCGCATGATGAACGTATCGGGTATTGAAGCCATGGAACAAATCAAGAAGATCAGTCCAACCATTCCGGTGATTATCATGACGGCCTACGCTTCGGTGGAAACAGCCGTCAGCGCGCTGAAAAAAGGAGCCTATGATTATCTGACCAAGCCGCTGGATTTTGACGAACTGCAGATCGTGATTGCACGTGCGACGGAACACAGTCTGCTGAAAAAAGAAAATGATTCTCTAAAGGAGAGGTTGGGCGAGAGGTTTGACCGGCGCAACATGATCGGACAGAGTCCGGCCATGGGCAGGCTTCTGGAAACCGTGGCGCAGGTTGCGGCAACCGAAGCGACCGTGATGATCACAGGCGAGTCCGGGTCCGGCAAGGAAATAATCGCCAATGCCATTCACTACAACAGCAATCGAAAAGATGCACCCTTCATTAAGATAAACTGTGCGGCACTCACGGAAACCCTGCTGGAGTCGGAATTATTCGGCCATGAAAAAGGAGCCTTTACCGGTGCTGACAAGCGCCGGGAGGGGAAGTTTCGGCAGGCCGACGGCGGCAGTATTTTCCTGGATGAAGTCAGCGAAATGTCGCCGGCGATGCAGGTCAAGCTCCTGCGGGTTCTGCAGGAAAGAGAGC
>CAZXIP010000349.1:0-1899 GCA_964640755.1 uncultured Smithella sp.
GACGATTACCATTTACGGTCCCTCCTCCTGGTTTGACTGGGCTCCTGTCGGGAAAAACCATCATGTGATTCTTCCTGAAATGGATTGCGTTCCCTGTCATCAGAAAGGCTGCGACGGCAGCGGACACAGCCGTTGCCTGGATGAGTTGAAACCGGAACAGGTTATACCCGTGATCCGCGAAGCGCTGGATATTCCGTGACGCCTGTATTCTAGACTAACCTTCATCCTGACGGGTTCCAACGCCCTTTTTCCTCTTGATCTTAAATAGCATAACTGCTAGAAAATTTTTTTCAGACACAGATCAAGAAAAGGTGACTCCATGTTTAATAAGATGAAAGATTATTTTGATCTTCACCTGCCGCCTGATGCGCAGGGAAAAGACAAATTATTTTTTGCTTTAAATGTCCTCATTCCCGTATTAATGGGAATTTACGTTTTTGTTAATCCCCTGCCCCTGGACAGTATCAATGAATTGTGCTTTTATCTTTCGTGCGCGGCGTTAATCACTCTTTTGATTTTTAGAAAGACGGACTTTACCCTGCGCTCACCCCTTACGATAGGGTTACTTTTGTTTTTTGTCTGGGCGGTTCTGGGTCTTTTCACCACACTCAACTTTTCCAACACGCTCCATGATCTCCGCGGATACCTGCTGGAATACCTGATCATTTTTTATTTGCTAGTTAATTATTACAACTCGCGCAACCGGGTGGAATTCCTTTCCGACCTTGTCATCGCCTCCGCGATGGTCTTTTCCATCGGCGGCCTCATTGTGTTCTACTTGATTGAAGGCAATCCTTTAAGCGCCAGGTTCGGCGATACATTTACAAAAATGTTCACCGGGTTTATGTGCTTTACAACACTCTTTGCTGGCACGCTCAGCCTGCGCAGTGTTTATCGGCCGGTGTCCATGCTGCGCCAATCCCTCTATTTTTTCTGCTTTCTGGTCCTGACCATGGTCACGATGCTCAACAAATCACGCGGAGTCATCATCAGCCTTTGCGTCGCGCTGCTGATCATGTGCCTGCACCGGAAAAAAAACATCATTCTTATTGCCGTTGCCGGTATCATGATTGTTCTTACACCCGGGTTCATAGACAGAATCAGTTCAATGGGTTTTACCCAGGATATCCGCTCCAAAATGTTTCGTCTTTCCTGGGAAGTCATTAAGGACCGTCCCGTCGCGGGCGTGGGCTATGGAGGGGAAATTTACCGCAACAGTAATCTGGTGAATCTGGAAAAATACGATGCGGGTCTTCCGGAAAAGTACCAGCAAAAAAAAGATATCGTCAAGTCGACACACAACACGTTTCTCGACGTGGCTATACGCACCGGCCTGGTGGGCCTGGCTTTGTTTTGTTTGATTATATTGACGGCTGTGTGGATGCTGTGGGATATCTTCAGGCGGCGGAAAGAGGAATTCTTCCGCTCATGGTCAATATGCCTGTTTGCCTGCCTTGCGTCTATAATGATTATAAACTTTTTTGCCGATGCACTATACGGGGCACAAGGCATCATTCTTTATGTTATTCTGGCCATGATCGGCATTCTGTGGAATCTGTCACGAAAAGACCAGGCCGCACCTTCGGGCGTAAAAACCTGATTCTGCTGAAGCTATGCGAAATCTCGCTCCAGGATCATGAAACCATTGCAGATCGTATAATGTCGTATAAACCAGCCCCGGTGCGCCAGTGCAAAATCAATCTTCTCATTAAAATGAGTATCCAGGTGTTCTTCAATCGCCCGGATGACGCCGCGCTGATTGTCCCATCCCTTGCCGGTACTGCCGTCTTTGCGGACAAATACCTCGCTCATGTTTGTGTCATGAAAAAACACCTTGCAGCGCGAAGCCAGGTAAGGGAACCAGGATCTGATTTCCGCCACGGTGTGATCATAAAGATG
>CAZXIP010000350.1:0-1882 GCA_964640755.1 uncultured Smithella sp.
GCATGCGTTTGGTGCCTTCGCGGCAGGGGGTGCATTTGCCGCAGGATTCATCCTGACAGAAATCCATGAAGAAACGGGCCATATCGACCGCGCACTTGTCTTCGTTCATGACGATCAATCCACCGGAACCCATGATGGCACCCAGTTCCGCGACTTTTTCATAGTCAACGGAAGCGTTTAAGTGCTGAGTCGGGATACAACCACCGGACGGACCGCCGAGCTGGGCCGCTTTGAATTTTTTGCCTTTGGGGATTCCGCCGCCGATATCAAAAACGATGGTTCCCAGCTTAGTGCCCATGGGAACTTCTACCAGACCCACGTTGTTTACATCTCCGGTCAGGGCAAAGACTTTGGTGCCCTTGCTTTTTTCCGTGCCGATCGCAGCGTGCCATTTGGCTCCGCGCAGAATGATCTGGCCGATGTTGGCCAGTGTTTCAACGTTGTTCAGAATACTCGGCTTCTGCCACAGGCCTGCCACGGCAGGGAAGGGGGGACGGGGGCGGGGCATGCCGCGCTTTCCTTCGATCGAGGTCATCAGGGCGGTTTCCTCACCGCAGACGAACGCGCCCGCGCCCTGGTAGATTTCGAGATCGAAACTGAAGCCCGTACCCAGGATGTTTTGGCCCAGAAGACCGGCCTCCTTGGCCTGGCCAATGGCAACATTCAGACGATGAATGGCCAGAGGATACTCTGCGCGGCAGTATATGTAGCCGTGGCTTGAGCCGATGGCCTTGGCCGCGATGACCATGCCTTCCAGAACGGCGTGCGGATCCGCTTCCAGAACGCTGCGGTCCATGAAAGCGCCGGGGTCACCTTCATCAGCATTGCATAAGACGTATTTCACGTCGCCTTTGGATGCAGCGGCAAACTTCCATTTCAGGCCGGTGGGGAATCCCGCACCGCCTCGGCCCCGCAGACCGGAATCCAGCACTTCCTGGACAATCTGTTCCGGTGTCATTTCAGTCAGCGCCTTGGCCATGCCGGCATAACCGTCGCGGGCGATATATTCTTCTATTTTTTCAGGATCAATCAATCCGCGGTTTTTCAAAACCCGCAGTTCCTGATGGGCGAAAAAGGGAATGTCCTGCATGGTGGGAATGACTTTGTCTGTGCCCGGTTCACGATAAAGCAGCCGGTCAACAACTCGGCCCTTGACCAGGTGTTCTTCGACCAGTTCGGGAATGTCGGCCGGTTTTAAACTGATGTAAATGACACCTTCCGGATAGACCACCATGATGGGACCCAGCGCGCAAAAACCGTTGCAGCCGGTTTCTACAACCTTGATGTCATCGGAAAGCTTCCTTTTGACGATTTCCTCCAGAAGAGCGTTTTTTACGCCAATGCTGCCGGAAGCCTGACAGCCGGTGCCTCCGCAAATGAGTATGTGTGAACGAAATACTTTCATGAATCCAAGATCCTCCTTACAAAGCGATCATTGAACCGAATGGTTGCAAACACGTGACCGCTCATTTTTTTTATTTAGTGATTTCAGAACCTTTTGCCAGAACAAACGGGGTTTGTATTTCTCCCGCGAGAACGTGTCTTTTGAAAATCTGTCTGATTTTGTTGGGATTGACATACTCGTATTTGATCGGCGGTTCATTGATGACCTCCACGGTCACCAGAGGCTCGCGGCTGCAAAGGCCCATGCACCCGGAGGTGGTCACGATGACATCATGAACTTTGGCGGCATCAATTTCAGCCAGCAGAGTGTCCATGACTTCCTTGGCCCCGGAAGCAATACCGCAGGTTCCCATATGGACGGTGACTTTGACGCGGCGGTCTCCATCACGCAGTGACATCTCATTGTGTACTTTTTCTTTGATCTTTTTTAAATCATCAATCGTCAGTTTCGCCATCGGCGTATCCTCCGTTTTCTAAA
>CAZXIP010000351.1:0-1867 GCA_964640755.1 uncultured Smithella sp.
GCCGGGCCCTGGAAATAGATGAAAACATCATTTCCACCGGGGGGTCGTCTTCTGGAATCGATACGGCCCTGGTTTTGCAGAGCTTTAATGGGTGAAAACATGAAGATTGATGAATCACGTTTTATCGAATTTTATAAAATGAGCGGCAGCGGCAATGACTTCATCATCATTGATAACCGCGATCTCTCCCTGCAGCTCATTGATCTGCCGGTTTTTGTTCGCCGGATTTGTCAGAGAAAGGTTTCCGTCGGTGCAGACGGGCTTTTTCTGATCGAACCGTCCGAGGTTGCTGATTTTAAGTGGCATTTTTTTAATTCGGACGGCAGCGTGGCGGAAATGTGCGGCAATGGCAGCCGTTGCGCGGCCCGTTTTGCATATTTCAACAGTATTGCCGGACCGAAAATGTCCATTGAGACGGAAGCCGGCATTGTTACCGCCGAGGTATTTGACGATAACGTGAAGGTTCGTCTTACTGATCCATCCTCTCTGGAAATCGCACGGGAAATCCTGCTGGAAGGCAGTTCGTATTGTTTGGATCTTATCGATACCGGAGTGCCTCATGCCGTTTCATTTGTGGATGATCTGGAAACCTGCGCCGTCGTCGGGACGGGACGACAGATCCGCCGGCATGAATTTTTCCAGCCGAGAGGCACGAATGCCAATTTTGCCAGCGTGACAGGACGGCAGAAAATGAAAGTCCGCACCTATGAGCGGGGTGTGGAAGATGAAACGCTCGCTTGCGGCACCGGTGTTGTCGCCTCCGTCCTGGCGGCCGCCGGCCGCGGGCTTGTGGATTCTCCGGTAGATGTCACCGTGCAAAGCGGCGAAGTTTTACGAGTGTATTTCACTCGCCGTGATGATCAATTCGAGGAAATTTACCTTGAAGGAAAAGTGAAAATGGTTTATCAAGGACTTCTTTTTGAAGAGGCCTATAAGTAGCCTCGCCCCCTTTTTCCCGGCGGGAACAGAGGTTTTGCCCTCATAGCCTTTTCATCATTCCATACGGGCAAGGCATAGAATCCCGAAACGTTTCCAGATGGTTTTTTCGCGGGTTAAATCATTTTATTACCTGTGCAATCATATCAATCGGAGGTTTGAACAGTGCAGACTGCGGAGAGATTAAAAAAAATTCCCCCCTATTTATTTATGGAATTAAGGAAAAAAATCAATCAGGCCAAAGCCGCGGGCGTGGATGTGATATCGCTTGCGATCGGAGACCCGGTAGAGGCCACCCCGAATTCCGTTATTGATGAATTGTGCCGCAGTGCCCGCGACCCTCAAAATCATCGTTATCCCACCGATGAGGAAAAGGGGATGCTCTCTTTCCGCAAAGAAATTGCCCGCTGGTACGGGGAGCGTTACGGTGTCAGTCTGAATCCTGAAAATGAGATTCTTGGGCTTATCGGTTCCAAGGAGGGCTGTCATCACTTTGTACTGGCGCGCGTCAATCCCGGGGACATCGTGATGATGACCGACCCCGGCTATCCGGCGTATCGATCCAGCATCCTGATGGGAGAGGGCGTTCCTTATAATGTGCCTATCCTCCCGCAGAACCATTATTTGCCGGTGCTGGAAGACATCCCCACGGACGTGGCCAGAAAAGCCACCGCGATGTTCCTGAACTATCCGAACAACCCGACGGGCGCTTGCGCCACAATGGACTTTTTGAACAAACTGGTGGCCTTTGCAGGTGAGTTTGACATCGCTGTCTGTTATGACAATCCTTACAGTGAAATCGTATTTGCCGGGCAGGACCGCCTGAGTTTCCTGATGGCACCGGGTGCCAAAGATGTCGGTGTGGAGCTGAATTCCCTTTCCAAGCCGTTTAATATGTGCGGCTGGCGTCTGGGAATGGCGTGCGGCAATC
>CAZXIP010000352.1:0-1864 GCA_964640755.1 uncultured Smithella sp.
CTGCTGAAAAAGATGCTTGCCCCATGATGATTCAAACCGTCTTCTGGAAAAACAGCAAGGTGGTCATGATTGACCAGAATGCCCTGCCGCTTTGCGAGCGGCAGTTGATCTGTTCGGATTACCGTCAGGTGATTGCCGCAATCAAAGACCTGACCGTTCGCGGCGCGCCTGCCATCGGTGTGGCGGCTGCCATGGGCGCGGCGCTGGGCGCTCTTTCGATTCCATTGGAACCGGTTGAGAAATTTCAAAAAGCATTTCATGCGGTTTGTAATGAAATTGAAAAATCCCGGCCGACCGCACGCAATCTCTTCTGGGCAATCGAACGGATGAAAAAGCATCTGGAAAACGCCATCCGCTCCGGAAAGAAAAACCTGGCTGGCGAATTGGTAAAAGAAGCCAGGCGGATCTGTGCCGAAGATATCGAAATCAACAAACGGATCGGACAGCACGGAAGCAAACTGATCTCCGACGGCGATCACATCCTGACACACTGCAACGCGGGCGCGCTGGCCACGGCGGGTTACGGAACAGCACTGGGCGTCATCCGCGCGGCAACTGAGCAGGGGGAAAAAATCCATGTCTATGTGGATGAAACGAGGCCGGTACTGCAGGGAGCGAGGCTTACCGCCTGGGAACTGAAAAAAGAGAAAATACCTGCCACCTTGATCTGCGACAACATGGCGGGATTCCTGATGCAGCAGAACAAAATCAGCAAGGTCATCGTCGGGGCGGACCGCATTGTCGCTAACGGCGACACGGCCAATAAAATCGGCACATATTCTCTGGCGGTCCTGGCAAAGTCACACGGGATTCCTTTTTATGTCGCGGCGCCGATTTCCACGTTTGATTTTTCGCTGAAGACAGGCGCATTCATCCCGATCGAGGAAAGAAGCGAATGTGAAGTAACCCATTTTAAAGGAGCCCGATCGGCACCTCAAGGCATGAAGGTATACAATCCCGCTTTTGATATAACACCGGGCAAACTGATATCGGCAATTATCACAGAGAAAGGCATTCTCACCAGGCCTTATTCGTCGGCCATCGCCCGTTTGCACAAAGGAACAACCTGAAAAATGAATTTACTGCTTTTTGATTTTGACGGCGTTTTAGTGGATTCGATCGACGTTTATGAAAAGACCGTAACCGATTGCCTGCAGCAAATCGGGCAGCCGCTGACACGCGGCCGCGAAGAATTTCTGGAACTCTTTGAGGGGAATTTCTATGAATCCCTTGTTCAGAAAGGCGTTGATATGGACAAGTTTACGGCCGCTTCCATCGACATCCTTGCCAGGATTAACTACGCCGAAATGAAACCCTTTGACGCGATCCGGCCGGTTTTGAGGGAATTAAAGAGAAATCACCCCCTGGTGGTGATTTCTTCGAACGACACGCCAACCATCCGGGAAGCCCTGCGCCTTTATGACTTCAACGGAATTTTTGATGATATCCTGGGGTCGGATTTCAAGCTCAGTAAAACGGAAAAAATTCTGCATGTCATTCAAAAGTATAACGTGGAGCCGCAAAACATTTACTATATCGGCGACACGACCGGAGACATAAAAGAAGGCAAACAGGCCGGCATTAAAACGGTCGGCGTTACCTGGGGCTGGCACAGCAAGGCAAAAATGGCAGAATCAAATCCTGATTATCTGTTTGATCACCCGCAGGATTTGCTCAATCTCAACTGAAAAAGGAACACCTAACCTCGCGTTCTTAAAATGTCATTATAAATAATCCTTTCATCTTTTTCCCCGAAGACATTTGCAAGTTGACAGCCGCGCCATTTTAAAGTTAAAAGACATTACAGGATTTCTCAAGGAAGTGCCAAGGTCACTGGTGGGCCTCCTGGACTTCAAATCCAGTG
>CAZXIP010000353.1:0-1861 GCA_964640755.1 uncultured Smithella sp.
TAAAAGCCCTGGCGAAAATTTCAAAAATGTTGAAAACCCCCAATTTCCGTAAAAAACTTATCGAAGCGAAAACAAAGAGCGATTTATACAAAGCGATTGTTGAACAGGATGAGTCTTGCCCAGTGTAAGAGACGTTCACAAAATAAAGTGATCAATCCGGAACAAATCTTTCGGGACCGTCTGCCTTATTTAGGGATTCAAAAAATCCTCCAGCCGCGTTTGTTGAAAAAACCTTTTCGTGATTTATATGTCAAACGCTGCCGGAGAATCGTAATTGCAAAACGCCGCGAAGGCGCAATTCTTATTCTTTCATCGGGAGTGAAAAACAGGCTGATGGCAGGCGATGATGCTGCACGGGCGGAGTTTTTTTCGAATCTCATCCGCTGTGAGACGGCCATGCTTGTTTTTTCCGACAGCAGCGCATTGCCGGTTTCACTCAGCACCGAACTGAAACATTATCAGTTGCCCGCAGCGGCTGCCTCCCTGAATGATCATCTTCTGGAAAGCCGGATCAAGGCGGTCCTTCAGGAAAAAATCAAGAACCGCATTACCGTCCATGGTGTTGCCCTGGAGGTGCGGGGGCGGGGAATTCTGATTACCGGGGCCAGCGGCATCGGTAAGACAACGACCGCACTGCGGGCTGTTTCGAAAGACTGCCTGTGGATCGCAGACGATCTGGCCGTGATTAAGAAAAAACAAACCGGTGAACTCATCATTTCCGGCCACCCGAAAATTAAAAAATTAGTCCATACACCGCGAAGGGGGATCATGCCGGTTGACAGCATGTTGAAGCTGCCGCAGATAAAAGACAAAACAAGACTCGCGGGTGTCATCGAGTTGATCAGAGCGGATACCGGAGAAACAAACTGGAAGCTCATCGAAAAAAAAATCATAGAGACCTCCCTGCCATTCATCCGGATGACAATTCCCCGGACTGGATTTTTCAACAAGAATCTGCTAGAAAAGGCCATCCTGAAATTAAACGAGGGCGGTTAATTGAAAAAAATCCATGTTGTCATCATAACGGGTCTGTCCGGTTCCGGTAAGAGTACGGCACTTCAGGCGATGGAAGATATCGGGTTCTTCTGCATCGACAATCTCCCTGTTATATTACTGCCGAAATTCATTTCCATGACCCTCCAGTCGTCACCGGAAATTAAACAGGTGGCAATGGTCATGGATTTGCGGGAAAAGAATTTCACGGAAAGATATGAGCTTGTTTTTGAAAGACTGAAGAAAAAGGGATATAAAATTGAGATCCTTTTTCTGGAAGCCAGTGAAGAGTCATTACTGCTCAGATACAGCGTAACCAGGCGAACCCATCCGCTTTCTCCGAAAGGTTCCATCGCGGAAGGAATTCAGACGGAAGTGAAAAAACTGTCGTCGCTCAGGCAGATGGCCGATACGATCATCGATACGACAACCATCAATGTGCACCAGCTCAAAGATATCGTCCAGAGAAAATTCCTGCCGTCATCGAGAAAACGGAGAATGATCATCAACGTGGTGTCTTTCGGTTACCGTTACGGATTGCCGGCTGACGCTGACCTGGTGATCGATGTAAGGTTTCTTCCCAATCCTTATTTTGTCGAATCATTGAAAAATCATAACGGTCATAATCCGGCGGTTGAGAAATATGTTCTCGACAATGCGGAAAGCAAAAAATTTCTGAAGAAATCGATAGACATGTTGAATTTCCTGATCCCTCTTTATGAAAAAGAAGGAAAGGCCCGTCTCAACATCGCTTTCGGGTGTACCGGCGGCAAGCACCGTTCAGTCGTCATGGCCAACCAGTTCAGTTCACACTTCCAGGCGTTAAAATACCTGGTGCACACCTCTCACCGCGATATCAATAAAAGCT
>CAZXIP010000354.1:0-1858 GCA_964640755.1 uncultured Smithella sp.
AAGCGGCCATAATGACAATGCCCGTTACGGTTCCAAATGCCGTAAAGGGAGCATGCGATCTTAGTTCGGTAGCAATCACAGGCGCTTTCATTGAACACCCCCTTCCGTGGAACTGTCCCGACACCCAGACCGATTCGTCGCCACATAAGTCCCCACGGAAAATCCCGAATGACGGCTGATCACCGGGCATTTAGTGCGAAACAGGAAAAAAATGTCGCGTGATTCGTCGGAGAGGCTCTCAAAATTGCCCTGGCCTTTGGCAATGATCAAATCCGCTTCATCAAAATGTTTACGGAATTCGGCGTTACAGTCCGATAAAATGGTCCCAGGTGCGTCGGAGCCGTTGTCAATAATTTCCGCAATTTCGTCAAGTCCCGTCGCAAATGCATCTTCACGGGTCGCATCGTTGATCACCGGCATGCCGCGCACAGCCAGCGTGACACGGGCGTTTGTCAAGAGTTCAATAAGTAGACTGTCAAAAAATATTTCTCCTGCATTGTCGGCAAGATACAAAATGGTTCGTGCCTTTGCTGTAGCCTGACCGAAGGCCTCCATGTTGCCGAAAATGGGCTGGATTGGCGCGCTTTGTAGCTCGGCGTAAATATCGCCCCATCCCAAATTATTTTTTGCGCCCAGATCGATGATGTTGCCGGTGATCGCATAGCGCACCGCCATGGTCAGAGGATCAAACGATTCTGAAATCCGCCGCCGGATGGACGGAATCAGTCGGGCCGCAAGATCATTCTGGCGAGCTTTGGCCGCCCGGTACGGGTCGTTCGTCGGCAATAGGCCGCGCAGACGGCGGTGAATCATCTGTACGGCGGCAGGCGGTGATGCATCCAGATCCATATCGCCCATCCATTCCAGGATGGTGCGCATCAGGTGCTTCCTATCTTCATCCGAAGATGTGCTCATTTTGACGGCGTCTGCGGCCTGGCGCACAAAACAGGGGATGCAGTCAATCGACGATTTCATGGCCGGCCATACCCGCGCTTTCCCCGCTTTTGGGCGGTCGGTTCGTCCACATCGTCTTGCCAGCCATTCTTCTTTACATGGTGAAGATCGAATTTAGCCGTGTAGGGCTTGATGTCCAAAAGCGGTGTGCCGTCCAGTATATCCACCCCTTCAATATGCAAGATATTGCCTTCAATCTCGACAAGCTCCACTACACTTAAGCCGATGGGGTTGGGACGAAACGGCGCGCGGGTGGAAAAGATGCCGCGATCAACATCCTGCAAGAACGGTTTTACAATCAATTTGACCTCTTGCGATTTGTGAAAGTGATAAATCAGGTAAATATGCGAAAACGCATCCAGGTCTTTAAGGCCACAGGCTAAATCCGGCCACAGTTCAACATATCCCTTGCAACCTTTGGCATAAACAGGCTGGATAGGTGTTTTTTCAGCGATCGTATGTTCGCTGTGGATGATGCCAATTGACCAATAAAGAATGTCGCACGGATTCATACCCAATGTTCCTCGACGTCTGCGGATGCTGCCTCGGTGAGTTTCCCGGCCATATAAAGATTCAGGGCATCCGATACGATTGCCACGTTTGTGTTATAAATTTTAATGCCTGCCGCGCCAAGGACGCGAAACGCTTTCGGGCCGCAATGCCCGGTGACGAGCGCAGCTACGCCCTGTCTGGCAATGTTTTGCGCGGACTGAATGCCAGCCCCTTGCGCTGCATTCAGATTCTGTTCATTATCGATAATCTCAAAGGTTTTTGCTTCGAGATCGTAGATCAAAAACTTCGGCGCGCGCCCGAAACGGGTGTCAAGTGGCGCATTCAAATCGTTGCCGGATGTTGTGAATGCTATTTTCATAGAATCCTTCCTTTAATTAATCGATGGCGGCAG
>CAZXIP010000355.1:0-1816 GCA_964640755.1 uncultured Smithella sp.
GGCAAACCTGCCTGCTTTGGAGGACATTGACCTGCTGATCGTGATGGGCGGACCGATGAGCGTCAATGACGAAAAGATCCATCCGTGGCTTGTCTCGGAGAAAAAATTCATTCGTCAAATGATCATGTCGGGCAAACCGGTCCTGGGCATCTGCCTGGGTGCACAGCTGATCGCCAGCGCGATGGGGGCAAAGGTGTATCCGAATTCTATGAAGGAAATCGGCTGGTATCCTGTCTTTGGCATTCCATCAGACGACAGTTCCGTATTTTGCTTCCCGCAATCGTTGGAAGCTTTTCACTGGCACGGAGAAACATTTGACCTGCCTGTGGGAGCAACGCACATCGCAAAAAATAATGGATGCAAAAATCAGGCGTTTCAACTTGGCCAATCGGTTATCGGTTTGCAGTTTCATCTGGAAACGACACCGCAGTCCGCACAAGATCTTGTTGAACATTGCCGGGATGAACTCATGCCCGCGACCTACATACAGACCGAGAAGGAAGTTCTGTCCGCCAGGCCCGCACAATATCAATCCATCAATCTTCTGATGGACGAAATCCTTGCTTTCCTGATACGGGCAGTTTGATTACTTAGTTCTGCGTTCATCAATATCCCCGGGATACATCATGGCGCCCGGTCCCCTCTCGCGTGTCCGGACCCGGATGACATCTTCGACAGGTGTCACGAAAATAATGCCGTCACCCGTCTCACCCGTATAAGCTGATTTGAGAATTGTTTCCAGCGCGGTGTCCAGGTTGCGTGTGTTTAAGACAATGTTGATTTGTATTTTGGGAAGCATGTTGACCTGATAGGTTCCGGCGCGTCCTACCAGCTGCACACCGCCTTGACGGCCATGGCCCCGTACTTCAAATGTGTTCATGCCAACAATTCCAATCTCTTTGAGGGCATCGATGACATCGTTTACCTTATCTTCGCGAATGATCGCTTCGATTTTTTTCAGCATGGTAAATTCTCCAGTCCCAAATTCTATTAATTGCCAAACCACTGATGATTATCAGGGTCTGTTAGTATGATCGCTCCCCGTGGGAACTGATATCGAGCCCCACGTCTTCTTCGATCGGGCTGACTCTCAACCCGATGCTCATATGGAGCACCTTGGCCAGTACATAGGTCATGGAAAAAGAAAAGATGATCGTGACAATCACAGCAGTTATCTGAATGGCAAGCTGGGCAGGATTGCCGAAAAACAACCCGTTGGCGCCCTCCGTGTTGACCGCAACGGTGGCGAACAATCCCGTGGCGATGGTGCCCCACATGCTCCCCATGCCATGGCAGGCCCAGACATCAAGGGATTCATCCAGCTTCCGTCGTTCCCGGAAACGGATTGCGTAATAGGCCAGGGGCGCAGACACAGCCCCGATCACCATGGCTGCCAGAGGTGTAACAAACCCGCAGGCCGGTGTAACAGCGGCAAGTCCAACCACCATTCCTGTCGCGATCCCCAGTGTGCTTGGTCTTCCGTCCAGCCAGGACAGAAGCATCCAGACCAGACCGGCGGTGGCCGCCGAGGTGTTGGTTGTAACGAGAGCGTTCACCGCCACACCGTTTGCACCGAGGGCGCTGCCTGCATTGAACCCGAACCAGCCTACCCACAGTAACCCGGTACCCAAAACCGTAAGGGGAATATTATTCGGCTCCATCGGAACCTTGCCGTGGCCTTTTCGCGGACCGATGACCACGGCAAATGCCAGCGCTGAAAAACCTGCAGCAATATGCACGACCGTCCCCCCTGCAAAATCGAGAACGCCCATTTCCTTCAGCCATCCCCCCTGTCCCCAGACCCAGTGGCAAAGCG
>CAZXIP010000356.1:0-1812 GCA_964640755.1 uncultured Smithella sp.
ATAACAATAGAAATTAAGACCTTATGAACACGCCAAATATCATCATCGATATTGTCGTCCCGACATATCATCGATACGAAATACTGACCGAGACCCTTCAAAGCGTTCAGAACCAGACCTACGAACACTGGGAATGCTGGATTGCCGAGGATGGCACAAGTGAAAAGACTTTCGCCGCTGTTAAGCCTTTTTTACAAGACCGTCGTTTTCACTACCTGCCCGGCGACCATTCGGGGACACCCGCAACGCCGCGCAACAGGGCACTCCGGGCGGGGCGCGCGCCTTATATAGCTTTTCTTGATGATGACGACATATGGCTGCCGCAAAAACTGGACCAACAGGCATCATTTCTGAAAGATCATCCCAGCTGCGTCCTTCTGGGAAGCAATGCCTTCATCATGAAGGAGAATGAAGATTACCGTAGAGACAGCCTTCCCCTGTATTTCAGGAAGGCGCCTTTCGGGCGGGTGCCCTACAAAAAACTTGCCGAGGATGATTATTTTATCAACTCTTCGGCCGTGATCAGGCGGTCCGCTTTAAAATACTCGGGACTTCAGAACGAGGCCCTTTATAAGGGTCCGGATGGCGAAGACCATGACCTCTGGCTCAGAATCGGCCCGCTGGGAGAAATGTGGCTGATACCTGACCCGATGGTGGTGTACAGGGAGCTGTCGTCCAAACACGCCGAAGAAAAGTCCGCCCAGGAAAGGCGTAAACAGTCTTACCGGATGAGATTCAATGTGTATCAGTCTGCCCTGACCGGCGTGGGCGAGATGCCCAGCTCCCTTCTTTTTCCCGAATACGAACAAGAAGGACGGCTATGCAAAAGAGAAAGGGATTTTTACGCCGCAGGTCCTCAGTTTCTGGGAAGGCTGCGGCACCAGGTTGCATCAAATCTCTCCGACCTGTTCGGCCTGCCGCTTTCCAAACAAAAGCGGCAGCAGAAAGCTTTTCAGGCCTTCCAGGCATGCAAAGCCCGCTGGGGCAAAATGGAGAGTCCCCGCAACGTTGAATGCATTGTTTTTTCCAAAGACAGGGCCCTGCAGCTCCACGGCCTGCTTAAAACCATTCAGGAAAAAGTCACGCCGGCCATACCCGTCCATGTGCTCTATCTTGCGTCTTCCCCAGCGCATCAGCAGGCATACCAAGACGTGACCGCGATTTTCGGAAAGCAACCTATAAGATTCATTCAGCAGGAAGATGACTATTCTTTCAAACACGACCTGATGGAAATCCTTTTCTCGATGACCTGCGACATGATGTTTTTCCTGGTGGACGATATCCTGTTCACGGAACCGGTTGATCTTGATGATTTGTTGGCGTTTGACCCGGATGAATACGTGCCGAGTCTCCGCATGGGCCAGAACCTAACCCGCTGTTATGTCCTGCAAATCCCACAGCCTCAGCCGCAATTCCTCCCGCCGCCGGTGGGCCATACCGATAAAATGGTCTGGCGATGGGCAAACGGAAAACTGGACTGGAACTACCCCTTGTCGGTTGACGGCCATTTATTTGAAAGGCGGGAAATAGCGGCAATGGCTTCCCTGATCTCGTTTGGCGCTCCCAATTCCTTTGAAGACCAGCTGCAGATTTTCAAACCGTTGTTTGACAGGCGCTATGGCATCGGATACAAGAAATCAAAAATCGTAAATATCCCCTGTAACCGGGTCCAGCAGGAAATCAACAATCTCTCCGGCAACACCCACCCGGATGAACTGCTGGCCAGGTGGCAAAACGGTTATCAAATTGATTACAGAAAAATTTACGGGATCAATAACGAAAGTGCACACCAGGAACTGCCCCTGACCCTGA
>CAZXIP010000357.1:0-1808 GCA_964640755.1 uncultured Smithella sp.
GCCTATCACAGGGAAATCATCCCGCAGTTTAAAACACCGGAAAACTGGACATTCAGCACCTCCAATTTGTGCCGGGGGCTTTTTATTTTTTCCATCGGCCTTTTCAAGAAAATGGCCATCGCGGACACCCTGGCCATTATCGTCAACGGGGGGTATGACGCTTCCCGGATGCTTACCTTTACGGAAGCCTGGATAACCAGTCTTTCCTTCACCATGCAGATTTATTTTGATTTCAGCGGCTATACGGATATGGCCATCGGCGCCGCGCTTGTTTTCAACATCCGTTTGCCGATCAATTTCAATTCACCTTACAAGGCAACAAACATTAAAGAATTCTGGCAGCGCTGGCATATTACCCTGTCCCGCTTCCTGCTCAATTACGTTTATGTTCCGCTGGGCGGCAACCGCAAGGGTGAAGCCCGCACGCTCATCAACATCCTGCTGCTCTTTATCCTCTGCGGTTTATGGCACGGCGCCGCCTGGTCATTTGTTCTCTGGGGTGGGCTTACCGGACTGGCATCAATTATTTTCCGCATGTGGACAAAAACGGGCCTGAAACTGCCCAAAGCGCTTGCCTGGATAGTATATTTTGGTTTCTTTAATATCTCCGCTGTTTTTTTCCGTGCGCAAACCTGGCAAGACACTTTGAAAGTATTGAAAGGCATGGTCGGATTAAGCGGCATTTATGTATCGCCCAATCTGGCGGGCAATCCTTTTTGGCAAAAATTGACCGTTATCGGAATTCGTTTTGGCGAATGGCGGGAAAATCTTCCCGATACGGATATGTATTTGTATTTCCTTTGTTTCTTGTTGATCCCTTTTGTTCTTCTCACAAAGAATTCCAACGAGCTTCTGGAAAAATTTTCACCGAACTGGAGAAGCGCCCTGGCGGTGAGTCTGATGATGATTGCGGGACTGCTTTTATTGAACAAAACCAGTTCGTTTTTATACTTTAATTTTTAGGCGGAAAAATATTCATGAGCTATCTGAAGTGGCTGATCACAACATTGTCCTTGATCCTGATTTTCGCGGCACTCATTGTTGCCGTCAATTTTTACGTGGATCATCACGGGGTACGGTTGAGTCTGTTCAGCAGCGGAGAAAACAGCAATCAAAATCAAATCATTTATCCGGACGGCATCAACCAGCACATGTTCAACCCGGAACTCATATTTCGTAATCCTGAAAAATTTGATTCTTTTCTTTTCGGATCGTCACGAACTTCCGTGATCCACGTGGAAAAAATCCCGGAAGGCAGGTTTTACAACATGTCCTACTCCCTGGGGCTGCCCACGCAACACCTGGCCATTCTAAAAGCTTTTGTGAACAGAGGAATAAAGATTAAACACGTCATTATCGGATTGGATGAAATTGCTTTTGCCATGCCACCTGCTGCAACACAAAAGCACCTCGTGCGCATTATGCACCCCGACACCGGCGGCCCCGGCCGCCTGGAGATTTTTGGCATGTATTTTTTCCGCAAACCCGAGCTGGAGGAACTGGGCAGATGGCAAGACAGGGTCGTCCAGGGCAAGATGAATGGCAGAATTGTTACGACCCCCCAGGGTGTAAATCTGGTATGGCTGGAGAAAGACCGGATCATCGAGAAAGCCGCAAAACCGGTTTTTTACTTTGATGCCGGTCCATACAAACCGGTCACTTACGGCTCGAAAGAAATGGACGAAGCTTTCAAGGCCATTGAAGACCTGGCAGCCCTGGCACAGGCGCATCACTTTCAGCTTACTTTCTTTATATCACCGATATATTCACTTCTTTATCTGAATAATGCAGAAGCGTTATTAACCGCA
>CAZXIP010000358.1:0-1807 GCA_964640755.1 uncultured Smithella sp.
ACGATTACGCCTTCATACAGGATGGAGGTTAGATTTTCCATGATCGTCACGTCGGAATAATTCTCGTGCTGAATCAGCCATGCTCCATATTCACACATTCCCATAAGGATGAACCCGGCCAGATCGCTGTCGATATCTTTTCTGATGCGCCCTTCCTGTTTCAGGTTCTCAATTTCCCGGATTGTCGGTTTCACCATTTGCCCGATGAGCTGATTGAATTTCGCCCGGAATGCAGGATTGTCGCCTACGGAGAGGCTTCTCATAAGATTCATCATGGATATCCACTGGGGATAAAAAGAGAAGAAAACTTTCCCCCGCTTAATCAGCCTGAGCGCGGCATCTTTTTCCTCGCTGCTTTCAGCCCGGATGTGATCATACAGGTTGTGAAATACCCGGTCTGCGCAGGCCATGAGTATTTCCTCCTTGTTCCTGAAATGTTTATAAACCGTCTCCTTGCTCATTTTTGCCTGATGCGCGATATCGGAGGTGCTGGTTTCAATATATCCCTTTTTTAAAAACAGTTCTGTCGAAATAGAAAGAATATCATCCCGTTTGTCGGATTGCAGGGCCGTTTGCCTCATATGGTTATCGGGCAGGGAAACTTCCTTCCCGATTTCTTCCCTGATCCGGTTCAGCTGTTTTTTTTCATTAACCTGCTTGCGCCTGATCAGATCCAGCGCTTTCAGATGGGTGCCACAATAGTAAGCGCGGGTCTTCCCGGTTTTTTTTGCTTCGGGAAGGAGCCCTTCGAGGATGTAATATCTTATCGTGGAGACCGGGATGCCGGCTCGCCTGGAAAGCTCGGATATCTTCATGTGATCTTCTTCGCCAAGCTCGCTCTGGATTAATTTTTCGCTGCAGGCCGCGATTGCCGCGGGATAGTTCATGAGCTCCCCTACTTCCGGTCCGGTATAATGGCCGTTGACATTGAAAACGATATCCCAGCTTTTCATGTAGATATTATCAATGCCGGCATCCGGATGAATCTTGAAATAATAATAAACATACTCTGTCGCGCCCATGAACAGATAGGCAAGAAGGTGAAGATCGCTAAAATGGATATTTTCCTTTTTGGATGCCGCAACAATGTCAGTTTCCAGGGCCTGGATGAAATCATGCATGATGTCTTCTTCGAGTGTCTTCCTTATGCGGTTGCTGTCCTTCATAAAGGCGCCGCGAACGAGATTAAACATATCGATCATGTAGCGGTGGGTGCGCATAAAGGTATGTCCGCGGCGCCACAGACGCGATAATCCATCATCATCTTCGCGGACAGAGAAATAATTCTTTGTGAAGTCAAAGAACGTATGCCGGCTGCATTCAAAGAACAGATATTCCATGCTTCTGAAATACTGGTAAAAGGTGCTCTTCCCGATGCCTGCGCGGGCGACGATGTCATCAATATTTGTTGTTTGATAGCCCTTTTCTCGAAAGAGCTCGAGGGCGGCTTTAATGATGGCAGTGCGTTTGCTCGTATAAAGCGCGCCGGGTTGAAGACTGGAGGGAGTCTCGCTCGAGATTTGATTGACGCTGCTCTTTATTTCATTGAGGGAATGGCCTTTTTTCTGCAGGGCATGAATCTTTTTCAGCCGGTCGATATGCTCGACCGTATAGTAGGCCATGGTTTTCCCTGTTTTGATCGGTTTGGGCAGAAGCCCTTTCCGGGCATAGTTGCGTATGGTATCCACGGGTATTTTTACGCGGGCGCTCAACTCGGACATTTTCATGTGCTGTGGGTATTGCGGCATATCTATTGTCTCATTTTCAGGCTAACGAGATTTGTCCTCCGCCGGCGGAGGTGGCGCAA
>CAZXIP010000359.1:0-1793 GCA_964640755.1 uncultured Smithella sp.
ATCTGATGATGCGACCGGTTCACCTGTTCTGTATATTCCGTTGAATAGTTTATACCTGAATCTTGCACGCATTTATAAAAAAATTGAATAAACCATCCGGGTTTCCTGTTATATAAGGGATGCGCCAACACCCAATAAACAACAGGAGTTACCCAGATGGTAAAAAAGCAAAAGAAGAATATCAGGAAAAGTCATGACAGTAAACGATTTAATGCAGCCTGCGTGAGGGCCAGAAAAATCAATGCTTCGACGGAAGTTGAGACCTGTAGCGAGCAGTTAAGCGCATTTGGCGGGCTTTTGGGACTGGTCAAGTTTTTGGACCTCATGGATTTTAAGAAGCATTTTGAAGAGGTTTATGTTGCGCCATCTCGTGAACCCAAGCTGGGTCACTATGCCATGGTCTTGGGCATTTTGGTGCTAATGTTTATCGGGTTTAACCGGATTTGGCATTTTGTTTACATTGGTTTGGAGCCCATGCTTTGCGGCATCTTCAGCGTAAAACGTTTGCCGGTTGCCAGCACCTATTGGCGTTACCTGGACAGCCTGAGCATTAATCAGGGGGAGGCCATGCTGAAAATCATGAAGCGATTGAGAGAACAGGCGTGGAGGCAATGTGGAATCACCTATCGCCGCATCGCCATTGATATCGATACCACGGTCGAAACCATTTACGGTGACCAGCAGGGCGGGCGAAAAGGGCATAATACAAAACACCGCGGAAAGAAAGGATACCGTCCGGTTTTGTGTTTTATTGAACAGACCCGGGAATACCTTTATGGGAAATTGCGCAAGGGGGAGACCATGAGTGGCGAGGATACGGCCAAAGTGATTATCGCCCTGAAGGGACATTTGCCGTCCTGTGTCCAGGAGGTTCTGATCCGTGCGGATGGGGAATTTATGAGTTGGCCGAGCGTTGAAGCCGCATTGGATGAAGGTTATGATTTTCTCTTTGCCAATAAAAAATGCGAACCGTTGTTTGATCCAGCCCGATGGTACCGTCCCAAGCCAAAGGACGAAGTGGAGTTCAACAGCTGTTTCTATCAGCCGATTGGCTGGCAGCAATCCTGCCGGTTTGTGGCCATGCGGATTTTCAGGAAACCGGATGAAGACGAAAAACAGGTTCAGCACGAACTGTTTGAAGAAGACCAATACCTATACAGAATATTTTGCACAAACCTCAGAGGAAAACCCCATGAGGTCATTGAGACATATGATAAGCGGGCGGATGTGGAGAACTTGGTGGGTGAAGCGAAGCGTGAAGGACTGGATGCGATTCCCTCGGGCAAGTTCAAAAACAACTATGCCTTCTTTCAGATTGTGATGCTGGCCTACAACCTTTGGCGGTACTTTAAAATCCTGGCACAGCTCTGCGGCAGCAAGGTCAAGACTTTCGCCGGCATGAAAGACCATACGATTCGTATCGCACGGCTAAAACTTTTGATGATTGCAGCCAAACTGGTCAGGTCCGGCAATCGCGACAAGGTCAAATACCCGATTCATGACACTAGAACACCAGGCCTGCTCAAATTTTACCAGTTTCTGGACCGTCTGCGATTTGAAAAATTACAGGAGTGCAACGCTTGAATATTTCAGACGTTTTGATGCAAGAAATTTCTTGCACGAAAACATTTTTAAAAAGTCACAGGAGAAAAATCATGTGAAAAATTTTCCCCCGATCACTAAAATGTCAAATGCGTGCAAGATTCAGGTAGTAAGTAACCAACAAAAAAAGGCCGATTAATGATTTAATCTGTTACAATCTATAGAAAGATTCTATAATCGACGTTAAGAAC
>CAZXIP010000360.1:0-1787 GCA_964640755.1 uncultured Smithella sp.
TGGACAAAATATGATCCGGATGATTTTACCATCGATAAATTTCTGGGGTCCCACGCGACAAGACAAAAAATGTGGCAGCGCCTGAGGGAAGGCGGATTAATGGAAGACGCGGCGCCCAACGCGGCGCATTATGCCATTGTTCAACTGGAGAAGATGGGCAGACTCAGCTCACTGGTCACGCAGAATATCGACAACCTTCATCAAAAGGCGGGCAGCAGCCCGGAACTGATTCGCGAGCTTCATGGAAATATGCAGAGGCTGGTTTGCCTGAACTGCGGCGAACGTTATCCCATTGCCCTTGTCAAAGAACGATATGCCGATTCAGAGGATGTCCCGACATGCGATTACTGCATGGGAATCCTCAAACCCGACGTTGTCTTTTTTGGGGAAGCCCTGCCGCAGCGGACGCTGGCGCAGGCCATGCAGGAGGCGGAAGATTGCGACGTAATGATCGTGATCGGTTCTTCACTGGTTGTGTATCCTGCCGCTTATGTTCCTATTCAGGCCCAGCGTGCGGGTGCCCGTCTAGTTATTATCAACAAAGGCCCGACCGAGCAGGATTATCTGGCTGACGTGCGCATTGACGCCTTGGCAGGAGAAACGATGACGGAAATAATAAACAGGATACAGGATAAAGGTTAAAGGCCCAAGGTGAAAGGTAGGAGGATAAAGAAAACATTCAACTTTAGCCTTGTACCTTGTACCTTGAACCTATGGGGTTTATATGTGCTTAATCCTTTTTGCCTATAACGTACACCCCGCTTACCGTCTGATTCTGGCGGCCAACCGCGATGAATTTTATGAGCGGCCCTCGGCGCCTGCTGATTTCTGGAGCAGGGATCCGAAGATCCTGGCGGGCTGTGATCTGAAGGAAAAAGGTACGTGGTTAGGTGTGACCAGAGCGGGAAAGTTTGCGGCCATCACCAATTACCGGGATCCGGCTTCATGGAAGACGCAAGCGCCTTCGCGCGGAAAACTGGTGAGCCGGTATCTGACTGGATCAAACGATCCGGAAAAATATCTCAAAAACATTTCCAAAAAAGCACATGCTTATAATGGCTTTAATATTCTACTGGGTGATGCAAACAACCTTTTTGCATACTCTAACCGTGGTGAGATTCAAAAACTATCAGATGGCATCCATGGTTTAAGCAACCGCCTGCTGGATACTCCGTGGCCAAAGGTAAAAAGAGGAAAGAATCTGCTTAAAGCGGCTCTCGAAAAAAAAGGCAACGCACTGGAAGAATCACTGTTTGCTCTGCTTGCGGACCGCCGCATCCCCCCGGACGATGAGCTGCCGCAGACTGGTGTGGGGCTTGAGTGGGAGAGAATATTGTCACCGGTTTTCATTACCAGCCCTGTTTATGGGACGCGCTCTTCAACGATCTTACTCATTGGAAAAAATCGAAGGGTGAAATTTGTCGAAAAAGTTTACGATGGCAGACCGGAACCGTGGGTGACAGGCCGATTTTCGTTCCTGCTGGAGAAACAGGATTCATGAGTTCTCTAAACGCCAACACCTATCCGGCGTGGCCTCGTGTCGGCGCCGGCGCCATTATCATCCATGAAGGAAAAATCCTGCTGGTCAAGAGGGGTGTTGAACCGGGCAAGGGCTTGTGGGCCATTCCCGGCGGAACCTTGCGCCTGGGTGAGACCCTTCGCGAGTGTGCGGCCCGTGAAATCCTGGAAGAAACAGGCATTACCGTCGCGGTGGGCGAATGCGTTTACGTGTTTGACCTGATTGAACGTGATGAAGGCGGGAAAATTAAATTTCATTTTGTCGTTGC
>CAZXIP010000361.1:0-1762 GCA_964640755.1 uncultured Smithella sp.
AAGGTCACTCCCAGTTATGCGGGGATCAGTTACGAACGGATTGAAAAAGAAGGGATTCAGTGGCCATGCCCTACTCCGGAACATCAGGGAACCAGATTTTTACATAAAGATAAATTTTCACGGGGCCTCGGCCTGTTCCACGCCATCGAATATATTCCGCCGGCAGAACTTCCCGACAAAGAATATCCGTTTATTCTTTCCACAGGCCGTGTACTTTATCACTACCACACCGGCACAATGACACGCCGTACACAGGGCCCAAGTGAACGTTATCCGGAAAGCCTTGTTGAAATCCATCCGGCTGATGCCGCAAAATTCAAGATCAGTGAAGGCCAGATGGTTAAAGTCAAATCAAGACGCGGCACCTTGGAAGCCAAAGCCCATATCACCGGAAAAAGTCCTCAGGGCACCATTTTTATGAACTTCCATTTTGCGGAAGCAGCGGTTAACCAGTTGACCAACGCGGCGTTGGATCCCATCGGGAAAATTCCCGAATACAAGGTCTGCGCAGTCAAACTCGAAGCGGCGTAACCTTTCCTCCGCATCAAATATTTCAATTTACAAAAATATGCCTCTGAAAAGAGGCATATTTTTTTATCCTCTGAAGAATCCCGTTTTAAAGATCCGTTGCTCTGACTGTATGGATCATCTGGATGATTATCATTGCAAATACCCGTATTCATGATATGATTTTTTCAAACAGGTTGCCGGATATCAACGGCAATAAGTGTTTGGATTTACCACACCATCTCGAGTACAGGCATGGAGAATACAATAGCCAGGATCATCGCGTATTCCACAGCGGGAATCACTGTAGGATTGTGCGTCGGGCTTGGCATCCGGTGGGGCATCCGGGCGAACCGCCGGGAAAAACAGTATATCCGGAAGATCGACTATCTGGAAGATGGTTTTGTCTATCATGATTTCCTTGAAGATACGCAGGTAAGATGGAATGATATAAAAAAGGTTGAAGCAAAAATTGAAACACACAATACGTATACAGGAAAATATACCCGCGGAAAGACTAAAAAAAATATTGTCCTACATATTATAACCGGCCAGACTGACTTCAGCATTTTTCCCGAAGATTTTGAAAATGTGAATTTCGATGAATTCGTCACCACACTGGAGCAGCAAGTGCATTCAACCAATCCGCAGTTTTTGGGCATTGGCGGCGATACAGAGAGGTTTCGCAGGGCTTTAAAGGTACAGCAGCCACAAGTTGATGCATCAGTGGAAGCGGAGGAAAAGGAATTTGACCGGCGCTTTGAAATACGGATTGCAGCGCTGGGACATCCAGCGAGCCCTAAAGAAAGAATAACCATTGCGAAGGAATTGCAGCGGGAAATGAAAAAAGAAAAACGCAGAACCGGGAGTGAATAACGCTATGATGCCGATTCCAGGAAAAGAAATAAATTATACATCCGTTTGCTTGATTTTTCTTGTCTTGGTCTTTGCATTTCCCATGGCGGCAGAGAGTTCAAGAACCACAGTAGTCAAAAATGATATAAAATGTATCGACAGAATTAAAATATCCCGTGATGACAATCCTTGGAAGGGCATGACTCAAAGTTCCAGACAGGAGGAAATGAACAAACATATCCCGGCTGCAGAAATCACTGAAGAGACATCCGAGGTATTTCCGCATCTCTCGGCCTATCAAATCAATTCTGAAAGCCTGTTAGGCAAAGATAAGCTCAGGAAAATAATTGTCATCAACAGCAGGTATTTTTCTGCCCTGGAAAAAGTGGACGCAACAAGA
>CAZXIP010000362.1:0-1751 GCA_964640755.1 uncultured Smithella sp.
TATTAGATGCTCCCAGTACGGCTATGGACTTTGGTCTCATAAATCTTGTAATGGAAGCGACAGAGGATATTTTCTCGTGTTCTTCCTGCTTAATTTCTGCAGAAGGCGTTGGCACAAGACGGTAAGTAGCTCTCCATTTGTCATTCCTCTCCGACTTACCGACCAGTTCAAGGCCGCTTCGCTGCATCGTTTTGATTACTTCTGTGTTCTCGCGAAGAATCTCCACTTCGAAAAAATCAATACCGCGTTCCTTTGCTGCATAAGCCAGCATCACAAACAGATTTGTCCCGATTCCCATTTTTTGATAGCTGTCTTCAACGGCAGCGAATGTTTCCGCTTTATTTGAATTGTCTATCCTCTGATACCGCCCGACTCCGATGATCTTTTCATCCGCCCCCTCTCCACGGATAGCCACGATGGCAAACCGTTCATTGTAATCAATGGTTGCACTGCGGCGGGCATCTTCCACTGTAAAGGTTGCAATCCCGGAAAAACGGAGATATTTGCTGCGATCGCTGAGACGATTCACAAAGTCCAACAGTTTTTCTTCGTCATCAACCCTGATGGCCCTCAAATTGATCATGGAACCGTCCTTCAGGGCGATGGCCTGCGTGTACTTCTCGAGATTCATATTATTTTTCATTTTCATTTTCCCGCTACTAAGTTGTAATTGTCCAAGACAGCAATAAAATTTTCTTCATGGTTAACACGGCTCCGTTCAAAAACCTCTTTTTGGGCTCAACCGCCTATCCATATAAGCCAATTCCGTTACTTGAATCAATCCTTTTCTGATGATACAAACCTTTTGCTGAATGATCTTAATGCACCCAAAAAAAACCGTCACAAATTGTCACAATGATCATGGAAATCAAAAAAAAAGAGGCTGCCGAAAATGGCTAACCTCTTGATTTTAATGGTCGGGGCGAGTGGATTTGAACCACCGGCCCTCTGAACCCCATTCAGATACGCTACCAGACTGCGCCACGCCCCGACTTGCCTGTATTGAAAGTGTTGAGGTCATTACCATCATCACTAAATCGTGTCAAGAACAAACAAAATCAGCCGTAAGCCGGCATAAAATTTTTGCTTGAACTTTTTTTATCATTAAAGTATCATAAAGCCATGATTCATAAAACGAAAAACAATTATTCCAAAATAATTCATTTTGGGCAGGTTGTTTTATTGGCTTTTATTGCCCTGCTTTTATTGCCTGCTATTCCCTCCCATGCGGATATTTTCAAGTACGTGGATGAAGACGGCGTGATTCACCTTACCAATGTTCCATCCAATCCCAAAGCAAAATATGTAATGATCATGAAGGAAAAAAGGATTCTTTTCTCCCGGAAAATCAATATCAATTCCGCGGAATACGATAGGATCATCAGAAGAGCCGCTGGTAAGTTTAATCTTGATGTTGCTTTGATCAAAGCCGTCATCAAGGCCGAATCCAATTTTAACCATCAGGCCATTTCGCCCGCGGGCGCAAAAGGCCTGATGCAACTGATGCCGCAAACCGCTTCCGCGCTGAATGTTGATGATGTTTTTCACCCCGGTGATAATATTTTTGGAGGCGCACGATATCTACGTTATCTGCTAAATCTCTATAGGGGCAACCTGACGCTTGCCCTTGCCGCTTATAATGCCGGCGAAGGCGCCGTGGCAAAATACAATTACACCATTCCGCCCTACCGTGAGACACAAAATTATGTGAGACGAGTCCTTGCTTTCTATGAGTCGTATGGCAGCAAGTC
>CAZXIP010000363.1:0-1740 GCA_964640755.1 uncultured Smithella sp.
GATCAATGCCCATGTCGAGCAGACGAACGATCGTTTCCGGAGCGCTGTTGGTATGAAGGGTGCTGAACACCAGATGACCGGTCAGGGATGCTTCAACACCGGTTTTTGCCGTTTCGTAATCGCGCATTTCGCCGACCATGATGATGTCGGGGTCCGCACGTAAAAATGACCGCATGGCCGCTGCAAAATCAAAACCGATCTTCGGCTGCACCTGGACCTGGCGCAGGCCGTATTGAGTGATTTCCACAGGGTCTTCGGCTGTCCAGATTTTTCTGTCGGGCTTGTTGATGTGGTGGAGTGCCGCATGCAGTGTGGTTGTTTTGCCGGAACCGGTTGGCCCGACAACTAAAATCATTCCATAGGGCTTGTTGATGATTTTGATAAGCTCGCTGTAATTATGTTTTGTCAATCCCATCTCTTCAAGGGGCATGGTTTCGCCCTTGGCCAGAAGACGCATCACGACGTCTTCCACGCCTCCCTGTGTGGGAATGGTGGCTACACGAAGTTCCAGCTCTTCACCGGAAGAGCGGCGGAATTTTATTTTACCGTCCTGGGGCAATCGTTTAACGGTGATATCCAGGTTGGACATGATCTTGATTCGCGAGATCATCGCTAAGCGGTAACTGTATGGGACGGTCTGATAAATGGCACAGTCACCGTCAACCCGGAAACGGATTTCCACGTTTTTTTTGCCTACGTTCGGTTCAATATGAATATCGGATGCCCGGCGGGCACAGGCGTCATTGATAATTTTATTAACCAGCTGCATGATCACGCTGTCGGATTCCGTGACCATTTCACCGCCTTCTTCGTCATCTTCCGGGCTTCTATCCTCGTCATCGAGCCTGCCCAGGAGTTCTGTAAAAGAATGTTCGGCTTCGGAAGAGCCGAAAAAAAGGTTGATGAATTTTAAGATATCGTCAGGCAGGGCGACGTCGTACTTTACTCTTTTCGTCTTCAGAAGGTTTTCGATGGCGTCTCTCTTCAGGATGTTGTTGGGATCATCAACCATTACGTGAATCCATCCGTCAATCGTTTCCAGCGGCACCCACAATTCGCGACGAAGATAGTCTTTTTTCAGGTTTTTCAACAAATCGCCGGGAATCACGGTTTTATCATTGTAATCGATAAAACGGCAGCGGTAAAAGTCTTCAAAAGAGTGTCCGATGTCATCTTTGGAAATTCTGTGATTATTCATCAGGTAATGTTCGATGGATTCTTTTTTTTCGCGGGCGCCCGCCCAGGCGGATTCCATTTCTTCATCCGTCAGCAGGCCACGGGTGACGAGAAAGTCAAAACGGGTTTTGCGTCGGCGCGCGAAACGCCGCTGATTGTAGAAGGCCACGCCCAGCACCTCGGCTATTTCAACCGCAAGGCCGACTTCTTCATCAGTAAATTTACCATCACCGTATTTTCGGTTGAGGACCTGGATCACTCCCATGAGCTGGTCTTCGTAGAATATGGGGACCGCGAGGATCTGCTTGGTTCGAAACCCGGATTTTTTATCCCAGCTTCCATCAAAAGTCAGTTCAAAGTCCATCGCTTTTAGTTCGGCCTGATTGTAGGCGTCACTGATGTTGACAAGATTGAAAGTATTGGCGACGTAACCGGCTATGCTGCGGCTGTCAATAGGTACTCTGATTTCCTTGAGCTGGGAACCGGCCAGAAACATGGAATAGATTTCATTGTGGAGCTGGTCCACGACATAAATCGTAATCGACTGGGCGTTAAACAGATTCA
>CAZXIP010000364.1:0-1736 GCA_964640755.1 uncultured Smithella sp.
TTGCTGGATCTTCGACAATGCCGTATTCAGGTGCGAACATTCGCGAGTAGGCTCCATAGGAGGTTGGCGTAAACACAAACACACACATCGGCTCGTGATATTCTCCCTTAAGAACTATGTTACCATGAAAATCGAGCCAAACGCGATCAACGGTGTCTCTGTCTTTCAACGCTATGAAGAGTGTTGGATTACCTGCACTCACGAGTTGTGGATTAATATCAAGAAGATCACTTGAATCGATCCCGAGAGCCTGCGCACAAATCGTCCGGTCGAACGTTCTTCCCTCAGTGATAGGAGGGGTGCGTAACCAAATCAACGGACATGGGCCTGTGTCCACGCGAATCGGGACAGGGCCGACTTTTTCTTCCAGCACGAATTGCTCTCTATCTGCCGGGATGATCCCCTCATCCAAAAGAACGAAGCTTGTACCGATGGTGGGATGACCTGCAAAAGCCATCTCTTTCTCCGGTGTGAATATCCGCATGCCTACCGTGCAGTCAGCCCGAGTTGCCGGAACAACAAAGCTCGTTTCTGAAAGATTCAGTTCTTTGGCGATCTTCTGCATGGTCGCGTCGTCGATTCCGGAAGCATCGGGAAACACTGCAAGTGCATTTCCTGACAGTGGCTGATCCGTAAAAACATCTACGACTCGATAACGAAATGAACAATTCCTGCTCATAGCCTTTTCTCCGTGTTCTTGTATCTAAACAAAGCTAAGCCGGAGCGACCGACGGGGCCGCGATCGGGTGCAGCAACGGTTATGGTTTGTTTTCATGGCAGCTATCTTTAATTGCTGCCCGAAGCGTCTCAACGGAGGGTACATTACTGAGTTTTCCAAACTCATCTTTGTACATCCTTCAGGAAAAACCCACGGTTCCCTGTGGCTGTAATTCCTTTCCGTTGATAAACACAGAAGGTGATCCAGACAGGCCAAGAGCCACGGCCTTGCCATCATCGATTCTGTGAAAACTTACATTTGCATTGGCCTTTCCTGCAGTAAGGGCTGAATTTATATTTTTATGCAAAGGTTCTTCAGAGGCACATTCTGGGGACAGATAACAGTCAATTTTTATTTCTTCCATAAGGCCCTTCCTTCCTCACATGAAATATCTTAGATCATTCTTTATTCAATATCCGATCATAACGTGAAGTATCAGCCGTGCGCGAAGCGTGTCGACTTGGACCTTTTGTTGGACGCAAACAATTCAAATGACGCCCCTGATCTTAGCTGCAAGCCAAGGTGAGATGAATGTAACAACCAGCACTATTGGCCATATATTTCCTCCCTGAAAGGTGTACGCTTCGAATAACTCGGTCCATGGCTTGTGTTGTGCGATCCGCCCAAAGCTGAATTCAAACATCAATGTGAGTAGGAGCCAAAACAGACCGACCAATAACCATTGAGGGAGAGCCAATGGACCGTACCAAGGAACGGCAGAGAATGCCATGAGAAAAATGCAAAGAGAGAGGATAGTGCCACTAGCGATAAAGCCTGCGAAACTACCCAAGGCCGGAATGAGCCCCTTTTCTCTCAATATGCCATTCAGGATGGCTAGCACAAGGATGGCTAACCAAAGAGCAGAGGCCTTTAACCAGACTGTTTTTGTCATGTTTCGTTCTCGGATGCCCAACGAAAAGCTAAACCGGAGCGCGCCACGGGCGCAGGATCGGCTCTGGCACTATGTTGGCCGGTTTATTTTCTCGCTTCAACCAAATTCCCGTTAATGAATTTGTGG
>CAZXIP010000365.1:0-1728 GCA_964640755.1 uncultured Smithella sp.
GTACCGCTCAAATTTTCCGCGACCAGGACCGAACCGTGCGGACCGTCACCCGCACTGGGAGAAGACACCATATCCATTCTGAAAGAAATCGGCTATGCTAAGGAAGAAATTGAAGCACTGCGGCAAGAGCGGGTGATCCTTGTTCCGGGTTCACCCTGATGAATTACGGCTGACTTACCTGCATTCTTTCGAGTCATCAGGCGGCTGTTTAAAAAGATCCAGCATAAGATCAAGAACCCTCTGCAAAGTCTGCCTGTCGATAATTTTCCTGTCTTCCTTGATCTGTTCTTCCATGGCCAACTGGACCATACCGCGAATCACCCACGTCATCTGCCCCGAGTTGCCTCTCCGAAATTCCCCGGAGGCGATTCCTTCTTCGATAATCTTCTTAATCGCTGCGTGAAATTTCACATGGTAGGATATGAAATCACAAAAGGGCGCTCCCTGAGAAGGGCCATAGTAGATGGTGAACATAAGCCGGAAAAAATCCCTGTCATTTGCTACGTGAAGAAAAATTTTATCAACAAGATCTTTCAGCCTGTCTTTGGCGCTGGAGGATGTATGCAAGTGCGATTCCAGCGCCTCGTCGATGCGGGCGCAATGGGTTTGCATCAACTCCATATAGAGACCTTCCTTGTTCCCGAAGTAATAATAAAGTGAGGGCGCCGTAATTCCCGAGGCATCAACAATTTCACGCACTGTGGCGGCGGCATATCCCTTGCGGGCAAATAACTTAAGAGCCACGTCAAGTATCTGCCGACGGGAATCGGATTCCAGTTTTCGTTTTTTTGCCTTATCCTGTTTTGTGGTCATTTTTTATCCTTGACTTACAACTTTGAGTATTTTATCTAACAATTGTTAGATAAATTTTTTTGTTTACTATATTTTCAAGATGTTTGTTTTGTCAATCCTAATCAGGAAATAAATATGGAAATAAAAACCGACATTTATTATTGTTATGCATTATGAAAGGTCCTTCCCGAAACCGGAAAGGGCCGGTGTGAGTGAATACCGAAAATAAAGGAGCATCCTTCATATGAAGACATCCCAGGGCAGCAAAGACACGTCAAAACCCCAAACTTTACAGAACGTGCAGGAGGAGAACAAGCCGATACGCCCCGACCTTGCTGAAGTCATCCGCAGGCTCTCCTTCGGTCTGGATGAAAACCGCCCCGATGCAATGGCAAAAAGACAGCAGAAGAACCAGCGCATGGCACGCGCCAACGTGGAGGCCCTGTGTGACCCCGGCTGTTTCATTGAATACGGGGCTTTGGCCATCGCAGCGCAGCGCGGGCGGCGATCCGAAGAGGATCTCATCAGCAAAACACCGGCTGACGGACTTATCGCCGGCATCGGGTCCGTCAACGGTTCATTGTTCAGCGAAGACAGGGCCCGCTGCATGATTATGTCCTATGACTACACGGTTCTGGCCGGAACCCAGGGTTTTTTCAACCACAAAAAAATGGATCGGATGCTGCATCTGGCTCATGAACAGCGCCTGCCCCTCGTTTTCTTTGCGGAAGGCGGCGGCGGAAGGCCCGGTGATGTTGATGCGCAGGGAGTCATGGTGGCGGGACTGGACTTATCAACGTTTGGCGCATTTGCCTCTCTGAGCGGGTCCGTACCGATGGTCGGTGTTGTTTCAGGATATTGCTTTGCCGGAAATGCCGCGCTCTTGGGCTGCTGTGACGTGATTATCGCCACGACGAATTCCAGCATCGGCATGGG
>CAZXIP010000366.1:0-1726 GCA_964640755.1 uncultured Smithella sp.
AGACTTCCGTCAAGCCAGATGGTGCCCTTTTCCGTTTTGCCCATCTTGTGCCCCAAAGAAGTGGTAATCAGGGGAAAAGTAACCGCCTGCGCATCTTTTGCTTCAATTTTACGGATGAGTTCGGTACCGGCCAGCATATTGCCCCACTGGTCGTTTCCGCCCATCTGCAGCGCGCAGCCATAATGCTGGAAGAGATACAGAAAGTCGTAACCCTGCAGGATCATGTAGTTGAACTCAATAAAATTCAACCCTTTTTCCATCCGGATTTTATAGCTTTCCGCAGCCAGCATCCGGTTGACGCTGAAATGCCGTCCGATATCGCGCAGAAATTCAATGTAATTGATTTTGGTGAGCCAGTCGGCGTTATTTAAAAGCAGTGCATGGCCTTCGGAAAAATCAAGATATTGGGCAAGCTGCCTGCCCAGACACTTCGCATTATAATCTATCTGCTCCAGGGTGAGCACCTGGCGCATTTCCGTCTTGCCGCTGGGATCACCGATCAGTCCCGTGCCGCCGCCGACAAGGGCAATGGGACGGTTGCCATTTTGCTGCATGTGTGCCAGCGCCATGATAGGCACCAGAGAACCGATATGGAGACTCGCAGCTGTAGGATCAAATCCGATGTAGCAGGTGACGGGTCCTTTGGCAAAAAGCCCGGAAATCAAAGCCTCATCGGTAACCTGCTCGACAAAACCCCGCTCCTTTAATATTTCATAGGCGCTTTTCATCTGGTGCCTCCGCTATTGATTAAGCTTGACGCTGATCCTCTCGATGGCATTTGCTCTGCCGCTTTGCGCGTCAATATCCATAATGACTCCCTGCAGGCGGATATCATTTTTGGCCACATCAAACCTGTTGGGAATCTGCGTTAAAAACCTTTCAATGATGGTGTCTTTTTTAATGCCGATGACAGAATCAAAGGGTCCGGTCATCCCCGCATCGCTGATATAAGCCGTACCGTTGGGCAGAACCTCATTATCTGCGGTCTGCACATGCGTATGTGTCCCGAGAACCGCGGATACCTCACCGTCCAGATACCACCCGAGTGCCTTCTTTTCCGATGTCGCCTCCGCGTGGATATCGACAATGATGACATTGGTCCTGGTTTTGAGACGGGCAATTTCTTTTTTAGCCGTGACAAAAGGGCAATCAATCGCCGTCATAAAGATTCTGCCTGCAAGATTAAGCACTCCGACATAATCACCAGCGGCGGTAGGCATTAATACAGAGCCTTTTCCCGGTACGGAGTCCGGATAATTGGCGGGCCGGACCAATGATTCATAATCATCGATGAATTCCATGACTTCTTTTTTATCCCATATGTGATTGCCGGAGGTCAGCACATCAATATGTGAGTCATAAAGCTCTTCTACAACCTCTCTCGTGACGCCGAAGCCGGAGGCCGCATTTTCACAATTGGCAATCACCATGTCAACAGCATGCCCGGCAACCAGCGACGGGAGCAGTTCCTTAACCGCCCTGCGTCCGGGCTTGCCGATGATATCCCCGATAAACAGAATTTTCATAACATTTTCTAAATTTCTTCCCTCATCTATTTGGCAAAATTAGACACTCGGGTCTCCCGGATAACCGTCACCTTGATCTGTCCCGGATAGGTAAGTTCGTTTTCAATTTTCTTGATGATGTCATTGCACAGCATCACGGTATCATTATCGGAAATCTTTTCATTTTCCACCATGATCCGGATTTCCCGTCCTGCCTGAAT
>CAZXIP010000367.1:0-1717 GCA_964640755.1 uncultured Smithella sp.
TCACCGTCAGTTCCGGCATCATCGATTGCAACTGAATCGCCAGCGGCGCCTGCCACCCCGAATGACTCATCCCCCCGTGCAGAATCAGCACCACGTCATCACCTTCCGGAGGGCCCCAGCGCCGGTAATGAATTTTATATCGGTCCGGCATTTCCAAAAAACAGATCTCCGGTACGCCGTCATCCGGTACCTGAGGCATTCGGCACTTCATGCCAAATCCGGCATTCCAGTTTTCCACCGGGATCATCTGAAACCCGTGGATGGTTTTCTGATAGTAGGGTAAACGCAAATCCAAATGCCCGCCGCGCCCAAATTTCAGTGTCGGTTGAACCGGCTCCCGCTGAACCAGATAATCGCCAAAAGCACCTTCTTGGGCCACAAGGTTTTCTCCCGCAGCGGCAGAAGCCACGATTGCGGCCCTTGTCAGCAAAGACGTTTCACCCACATGACAACCGATAATAATCGACCATCCCAGTTTTCTTACCTCGGCGATCATCCGTAATGCGCGAACAAGGCCGCCCACCCTTGATATTTTGACATTGGCGATGAATTGACCGGGAACATTTTGAAATGACTGCAGATGGTCCAGCTTGCACAGGCTTTCATCCAGGATCACGGGAAGTCCCGTGGCGATGCTGAAGCGGCTGATATCTTTCACATGCCTGGCTTGCACAGGTTCCTCTACGGCGTATATCCGTTCACATCCGAGAGCCTGAATAAACGTGATGGCTTCGTCACAGTGATTTTTCCACAGATTATTGGCATCCAGGCGAATGCGGAGAGCGGGGGTGTGATGTTGAACAGACAAGGCCTCCAGGAAATCGATTTTCTGTTTATCCTTTTCCAGATTGCCGCTGAGCTTGATTTTGAAATCCGTGATTCCGTGAATCAGATATTGATCGGCAAGCGAGGCGTATTGCGACGACTTGCTGTCCCCCATAACGGCTGTATAGCGGCCAAAACGCATGGCTTCGGTAACGCCCAGCAGTCCCTCCACGGAACAGCCCTTTTCCCTGGCAAGCACATCAAGCACCGCCATTTCGACGGCGCACCATGCTGAAGGGAATTGATCAATGATTGTTTCGTGAGAGGATATCCATTGCCTGACATCATCAAGAGAAGAAAAATCAACCTTGCCCGTGGAGAAATTTTCTTTAACCCATTGGAGGCTGGATGCAAGATCATCACCGGCCACATAATCTCTTGGACAACCTTCACCGTATCCCGAATGCTCATGCCGTTTTGCCTGGACCCAGATGCTCTCTCCTTCGTTCCTCGTAGCGGCGGCATGACGAATAGTGGTTTTTAAAGTTAACCGCAGTGGCTCTGCCTTGATCTGGATGATCTGCTTTGTCAAACTTTTTTACCCTCAATTTCGACAATATATCATGAGATTTATAGTAGGTGTGGCCCTGAATGTCAATGAAAGATTGATCATACGGCTATTCCCTAAAGTGCATACCTTGTCATACAAAGCTACAGTTGATGGTTAGCATCCAATACTGACGCGCATTTTTAATTTTCGAGATCATCGCTGCCAATTCTTCAAAGCAAACGACATTGACATTCCACAATAGATGCTTTAAATAAGCTCGCAAATGCCTAATCCTGATTTTTTCCAGGAGCGGAGGAACCATTTTTCTGGGGCGGATCGTCTTTTGGCGTAAGGCAACCTCTTCGGCCCGAGCCCTTCAGCTAACTTCGCAGGCTTCGATGA
>CAZXIP010000368.1:0-1710 GCA_964640755.1 uncultured Smithella sp.
TGGGGCACAAGATGGGCAAAACGGAAAAGGGCACCATCTGGCTTGACGGAAGTCTGACGCCGCCGTATGAATACTACCAGTACTGGGTCAACTGTGATGATGCCGATCTGGAACGGTTTTTAAAGTTGTTTACTTATTTGCCCCTGGAAGAGATTGCTGCAGTTAAAACGTTGACCGATGCAAGGCTCAACATGGCCAAAACAGTGCTGGCCTATGAAGCGACTAAAGTCACCCATGCCACGGATGCAGCCAGGGCAGCCTGGCGCGCATCCATGGAGGCTTTCCACGCTCGTCCTGTTGATGCAGATCTTTTCGAGTCAAGTGACATCCCGCGCGAAGCGCCTCAGTCTGATACATCCGCTATCCCCCGTTATGCTGTCTCACGAAAAGATCTGGACCAAGGTCTCCTGATATCATCATTATGCGCCAAAGCGGTTCTCACGCAGTCCATGTCGGAAGCCAAACGTCTGATTGAGCAGGGCGGTATTTACGTCAACGAGCGTCAGGTCAAAACAATCGACGAAAAGCTGTCGATCGATGATTTTTCCGGCGGCAGCGAACTTCGCATCCGCAAGGGAAAGAAGAAATATCTGATTATAGAACTCCAAGGCTAAAGGCGAAAGGTTCAGGGTTCAAGGTTCAAGGAACGGAAGCGGTTTTTCCAGCCGGTAAACCAGTGCCTGGCAGGTGGCAAGAAGTTTTCCCGAGTCTTCTGTGGCGCGGATGTCGTACATTGCAGTTCTTTTGGTTTTATTGATTTCCCTGGCTTCAGCTGTAAGCAGAGCACCTTTTGCCGGCGAAGCCAGATAATTGATGTTCATATTGAGAGCCACGGCCATGGTACCGTGTGAGTTGGACGCAACCTCAAATGCCGCGTCCATCAGAGAGAAAATTGCACCGCCATGCGCCATGCCGAACATGTTTTGCAAGTCTTCAGTAAAACGCATTTCAACTTTGGCACAGCCTTCCTGAAGATGAATCAGCATCAACCCTAATTTTTTCCCGTAAGGTTCTTGCTCTATTCGATTAAATATGGCCTTTTTTACTTTTTCGTCCATGGGTATTTCCAGACAGATGTAGAATTATAAAAATCTATACATGATGTCTGCGCTTTATGTCAAAACAAAGGCAGGATCACACGAACGCGCAAATTAAAAAAGTGCCCGGTTCAAGGCAAACCGGGCACTTTTGATCAATGAACAATGCTCCAGTGTTATTCCTAAAGCACTCTGACAGCCACGATCCCATCGATAGTCTGGATTTTTTTTACCAGGCCAGAATTGGTATCGCCATCCACGTCGATGATGTTATAGGCTATGTTGCCTTTACTTTTGTTGATCATGTCGGCGATGTTGAGATTATTGTCCGCCAGCATGCGCGTGATCTTTTCGATCATTCCGGGCTCGTTTTTGTTCGAAATTGTAAGCCTGGCCTTGTCCGACCGTTCCAGCGAACATTCCGGGAAATTGACTGAGTTCTTGATGTTTCCGTTCTCCAGAAAGTCCATGAGCTGCATGGCAGCCATGATGGCGCAGTTTTCCTCAGATTCCTCGGTGGAAGCGCCCAGATGCGGGATGGCGATGACCTTGTCCGTCTTGATGACTTCTTCGTCCGGGAAGTCAGTTACGTAGCAGCTCACGATGCCATCGGCGATAGCTTTCTTCAGGGAAGGGGTATCCACGAGCCCGCCTCTGGCGAAGTTCAGGAGCA
>CAZXIP010000369.1:0-1708 GCA_964640755.1 uncultured Smithella sp.
CCGTATTTTGATCTTCCCTACGACCGCATCTGCATGCATGAGTGCGTCTTTTCAGGCAATAGACAAGTCGAGCAAAATGGCGTGCATACCAGCGATATGGCAAAGCGTTTGATTGACTTTGGCTATCATCCGCCGACCATTTATTTTCCGCTCATTGTACATGAAGCCATTATGATTGAGCCTACAGAAACAGAAAGCAAAGAAACGCTCGACGCGTTCTGTGAAGCCATGATCTCCATAGCCCGGGAAGCACAGGAGAATCCGCAGCGGGTGAAAGACGCACCGCTTTCCACACCCGTTAGCCGGCTCGACGAAGTCCTCGCCGCACGCAAACCGAACGTTTGCTGGAAAAGATGAAAACATCAGGCCTTTTTTTTTCGAGGACATCCGATGGAATGCAAAAAGGATCATAATCTGAAGAAATGCAATTGCTCTTATGAACCTTGCAGCCGCAAGGGCATCTGCTGTGATTGCGTTTCGTATCATTTGACCAAAAGACAGTTGCCGGGGTGTTTTTTTCCGAAGGATGCGGAAAAAACCTACAACCGTTCGTTTGAATATTTTGCAGAACTGGTCTCCGGGAAACGTGTATGAACGCTTTGGTATCATCAAGGCATTCATTCATTTTTTGTGTAAGCTGATATGATAATCCCACATTACGCAACAGGGAAAAAAGACATTCTAATGTCATTTCGACCGAAGGGAGAAATCTTAAAAAAGTATTGAATAATTAAGATTTCTCGTCGCTACGCTCCTTCGAAAGGACACAGAGAAACAACAAATCTAGCTATTGCGTAATCTTGGATAATTATGAAATTCAGTATGATGAACAGACCACAACAAAAAACACTGTTTTTACGCAAACCCCCCTGGCTGAAAGTTCGGCCGCCTTACGCCGATGGCTGCCACAAAATCCGGTCAACCCTTGCCGGTCTGAAACTGCACACCGTCTGCCAGGAAGCGGCCTGCCCCAACATGGCGGAATGTTTTGCAAGCGGCACTGCCACTTTTTTGATTCTCGGGAATGTCTGCACCAGAAACTGCCTTTACTGCAATGTTGCCCATGGTGTGCCTCAGAAAGCAGACGAAAACGAAATCGAAAATTTGATCGCCGCCGTGCGGCAAATGAAATTGCGTTATGTTGTGATCACATCCGTAACGCGCGATGATCTGCCCGACGGAGGTGCTGGTGTGTTTGCCGAAGCCATTACAAGACTTCGTCAATCTATCCCCGACTGCAAAATCGAAGTTCTGATTCCCGATTTTCAGGGCAGCCGCAGAGCGCTGGAGCTAGTAACCGCCGCAGGACCTGATGTGGTCAACCACAACATGGAGGTGGTTGAGCCGATATTTCACCACCTTCGTCCCCAGGGGAATTATCATCGTTCACTGGAGTTGCTGTCCCGTATTGCGGATAAAGCGGTTGTTTCAAAAAGCGGTTTCATGCTGGGATTCGGCGAAGAAAAGGCGGATATCCTGCGTTTGATGGATGACCTCGCAGCTGTTTCCTGCCGACGCCTGACCATCGGGCAGTATCAGCAGCCCACACTCAAACACTGGCCGGTGGCCAGGTATTATCATCCCGATGAATTTGCCGAATTCAGGGAGATTGCCTGCTCAAAAGGCTTTGAATGTGTGGAATCCGGTCCGCTGGTGAGAAGTTCGTATCATGCCGCAGATGCAAAAGCGCGGAAATAACATCCTTGAG
>CAZXIP010000370.1:0-1705 GCA_964640755.1 uncultured Smithella sp.
TGAACTGATTAATGCGGCGCATTCCCCATCCTCGTTTGCAGGGTGGGGTTAGCCGCCTTGCTGTTGTATGTATTGCTTCAATATTTCCAGAGGGGCTCCACCAGCCGATAAGACACAATATGCCCGATGCCATAAAACGGGTTTCCAGTAATACTTGGCGAGATCGGCGGCAAACTCTCTGCGAATCTCTCGAGAACTGATGGTCTTGAGAGTATTCACAAGGCGGCTCGGCGCAATTCCAGGGTGGGTTTCGACCAGTAAATGGACGTGATCTGATTCTCCGTTAAACTCTACAAGCTCACATCCTGCGTTTTCACATAGTCTAAGGAAGTGCTCTTTCAAGCGTTCCAATATTGCAGGAGAAAGCGCGTTTTTTCGGTACTTCGTCAAGAAAACTATGTGATAGTAAATCCTAAATACGCAATGAGCCTGTGATTTTAATTCTTGTGTTAGCATGATAACTATGATACTATATCTACATGGGAACGTCAATACGAAATATAGAGTTTCGCCTGTACCCGACAAAGTCGCAGGAAGTAACCCTGGGCGGCTGGTTGGCGCTGCATGGCGAACTCTATAACGCCGCCCTTCAGGAACGCCGGGACGCTTACCGGAAGTGCGGTATTTCCATCACCTATAATCACCAACAGAACGATTTACCAGCCGTAAAGGAATACCGGCCCGAATTGATCCCGTTGGGCAGTCATGCCATACAGGAAACAGTGCGGCGGGTGGATCGTGCTTTCCGTGCGTTTTTCAGACGTATTAAAACCGGGAACGCTCCGGGATATCCAAGATTCAAAAGCAAAGACCGGTTCGATTCGTTTTGTTATCCCGATCCTGCCGGGTGGAAGATCATCAAGCAGAGCAAATTGCGAGTCTCTAATCTGGGCGAAATCCCTATGCGTGGAAAGCCACGGATACCTCTTACGGCGGGTACGCCCCGGACTCTGACAATCAAACGACAAGACCAAAAGTGGTTTGCTATATGCGCGGTACAATATCCGGAATCGGCATTGCGGCGGAATCAGTCCTATACGGGTCGTATGATCGGGATAGATGTTGGGTGTTCGTCATTGGCGGTTACTTCCGACGGCGATTTCATCGACAGCCCTAAAACCCTGAAACAGGCCCGGCAAAAGCTCTCTATCGCGCAAAAAGCCCTTTCCCGGAAAGCCAGGGGATCTAAACGAAGAGGCAAAGCACGGCGCAGGGTTTCCGCCCTGCACGGGAAAGTGGCAAGAAAACGGAAGGACTTCCTTCATCAGTTTGCGGCGGCTATCGTCTGTCTGTATTCGTTTGTTGCTGTGGAAAAACTTCTGTTGTCGAATATGACCCGGTCAGCTCGCGGAACTGCCGGGAAACCGGGTAGAAATGTCAAACAAAAAGCCGGCCTGAACAGGTCGTTGCTGGATGCGAGCATTGGGACGCTCTTTTCTCTGATAGCATACAAAGCGGAAGAAGCTGGTGCGCAATTCGTCAAAGTAGCTCCCCATCACACGTCGCAAAATTGTTTTTGGTGTGGACAAAACGTCCCAAAGGAATTGTCGGTGCGGGTACATGTATGCCCATCTTGCGGTTTTGTGCAGGATCGGGACTATAATGCCGCTCTCAATATTCTGGTCAAGGGACTCATACAAACCGGGTGGGAACCATCCGAAGCGTGGAGCCGTGTTGCTGCGGCTGTGAAGCGCGAAACCGCCAC
>CAZXIP010000371.1:0-1703 GCA_964640755.1 uncultured Smithella sp.
TTCTGCGTCACAATATCGGAAAGCAGACGTAAATCCCTGGCACGCATATCATAAACATGCACAACCTTCGCGAAGCGTGCATCATCCGGCATCAGATCCGCCAGAATGTTCGGCTGTTTTTTCATCCATGCGGTATTGAAAAAGACTCCTTCTTTTTCGGGATAGATGGCCATGTAAAAAATATCCATTTCCACCATGTCCTGGAAAAAATGAGTTCCAAAGGACAGATCGGGTATCAGGGATCCGTCCTGATAGGCGATTTCCCCAATGGCGGTAACATTGTTGATTTCTGAAAACGTCACCGGAACACCCATCGCAGGTGTGGTTGTTCCCCATCGTCCCGGGCCCAGTAAGATGGTCGGCATGACGTCCCGCTTGCCAATCTGTCTGTTTAATTTTCCGGTCAATCTGGCGACCTCGTGCTTTTCAGAAAGACTTAATCCGGCATATCCCCTGGGATCAATATAGATGATGCGGGAAATGGCCTGATAAACACTGCCGCCCATAAAGTTGGCCTCCTGTTGCAATAGAATCTTTGATTTGCTGATTTTTCCCGGCAGCTCCACTCGGCTGTAGTGGCCCTTGGTCTGAAAGGGACGGCATTGCAGGAGGTTAATCTGGGGTTTGCCTTGGGCATTGAAGTTTACAGTGAACTCAATGTCAACCGGATAGCGATACACCTGCTCCAGTTTTTTCAACATCCTGGACATGGTCCGGACAAATGATGTGTTTTCGAGCAGCTCGTCGAAGGTCAGGATCCAGGCGTCTTTGGCCTGTTTGCCCACAGATTGCAGATATTCGGATGCGGCCACATCACGCGTGGCAATCAGGTCCAGGTGAGCTTCGATGTCATGCGTAAGCAGTTCCGCCGCCGGAAGTGTCTGAAAATCGTTTTCCTGCAGATTTAAAAGATCCACTTCGTTTTGTGAAAATCGTTTCATGTCCTCCTGTTTGGTGTAAGGCTTCATAAGCGGTGCATCCAGAGCAACAATGCGCGGATAGTCATTTTCCACTCGATTGACCGCCCGGGTTCCCAATCCAAAGACGATGCGCAGCATACCCGCTTTCGGATCCATGCCTTTTTGCCAGACAAAGGTGTTGTAGGACAAACCAACGCCCGCCAGATCAGGGAAAAAATAGGTGTTACGGTGAGAGCCCGACACGCGTTGAACAAGAAGCGCCATCTGTTCATCTTCCTGGGCCATGCCGCGCTGCAGACGGTAGGTCAGGGCGTCTTCCTTCATGGTGGAAGCAAATATTTTACGGACGGCTTCTTCAAAATTCCTGTAGCGTTCTTCGGGCGTTCCCTGGTTGGGACAGAAATAACTTTCGTATTTCCCGGCAAAGGCGTTGCCGAAGGCATCTTCCAGAAGCGAACTGGAACGCACAATGATTGGCGATTGCCCGAAATATTCCAGCATGAGCTGAAACTGTTCCTTGACTTCGTCAGGGAAAACGCCATACAGCATTTTGCTTTTTAGTTCGTGGGCAACTTTGAAATATCCTTCATCGGTCTTTTGCGCCATAAGCAGTTTCCACCAGCCGTTTTGCACCATGTACGAGTAGAAAATATCCGAGCCGATGTAAAAAGAGTCGTGTATTTCCAGTTCGGCATTCCAATCAATTGACGGGTCTTTGCGCAGGATGTTGCGGGCAAGCAGCATGCCCACGGATTTGCCGCCGATAAATCCGGTCCCGATCAG
>CAZXIP010000372.1:0-1698 GCA_964640755.1 uncultured Smithella sp.
TTGTGGATAAGCAGGGACCGAAGGCCTCAAAGCATGATGAAGGTTTGCGGGTAGGTATAGGCTGGATCGGGTCATCCTGCGGAAAATGCTGTTATTGTCTTGAAGGACTTGAAAATCTCTGCCCTGATTTTAAGGCGACAGGGCGCGATCTCCCGGGGGGCTATGCGCAGTACGTAATTGTGGATCAGGATTTTGCTTTCCCTATTCCTCCCGTTTTTTCTGATCTGCAGGCCGCGCCGCTTTTATGCGCGGGGGCCATTGGATGGCGCTCGCTTCGTCTGGCCGGCCTTCGTGACGGCGAACCCATGGGACTAACCGGTTTTGGTGCGTCGGCGCATCTGGTTCTGACGCTGGCCCGTCATCTTTATCCCCGTTCAGAAATATTTGTGTTCGCGCGTTCCGAACACGAACGAAAATTTGCCATTGAGCTGGGGGCGTCCTGGTCGGGTGACACAACCGAAAAGAGTCCGCAAAAGCTTGCCGCGGTCATTGACACAACACCCGCATGGAAACCGGTTATTGAAGCGCTGGAAAACCTTGCGCCCGGCGGAAGGCTAGTCATCAACGCAATTCGTAAGGAAGAAACGGACCACGATCAGATGCTCCGGATGGACTATCCGCTGCATCTCTGGCAGGAAAAAGAGATTAAAAGTGTGGCAAACGTGGCGCGTCGGGATATTGAAGAGTTTTTGGCAATCGCCGGCCGTATCCCCATTATACCCGATATCGATGAATATCCATTTGCCGATGCCAACCGGGCGCTTGTCGATCTGAAGGAAGGCCGGATCCGGGGGGCGAAAGTATTGAAAATGGAGGGGTTCGTTTGAACTGCGGCATCCATCATTTCAGCATCCCTTTTTCCGTTAAACAGCCTGCCAGCTTGTGATATATTCCCACGGTTTTATTTCAGGGGCAGATTCATTTTGGCGCCATTTTCCTGTCAATCCGAGCTCTCTGACGGTCAGTTCAAAGTGGCACATGGCGATGCCCATGTCGATCTCCTGCAGCGAAACATCGCGAAGCTTCCCGTAGCCGATGGCGCGTGAAAGATAGAAAGAAAACGTCTTTTGCCGGTCATCATAGACAATGCGCCACGGCTGTTTGTTGGATGCCGAGGGTGCGAGGCGAACGTTTTCGAGGGCTTCACCGTATTCACCCGCCTTTTCGGATGAAAGAGGGGTTTCTGTATCGCCGTAGAAGAAAATCCCCTTCCAGGGTAGGCGGTGGTCGGAGCCGGCAAAGCGCCGCATGAACCGTTCCGTAAGGCTTTTATGTTCTGCGGCGTAGCCGATGGGGCTGATGGTTGGCAGCAGTTCGTTTCTGCGCATTTCTGCCGCGTTTCTGAAGGCACTGATCGCAAATGTGCCGCCCAGCCAGCAGGTATTCAGCCCCAGTTCAGTGGCCTTTAAAATGAGTTTTTCCATACAGTATCCGTAATCACAGGTCGCCATCGGCGCCGGGCTGATCATTCCCGCCAGATAAAGCCGTGCATTTTTAATGACGCCGTAGGTGCCGAGTTTTTTCCATTCTTCGCGGGGCAGGGTCGTCATTGAAATCAGGGCAAAGCGCGGAGCATTTCCAAAGGGTCCGCTATGGGATTCATTGACCTGTTTCCTGAATTTCTGCAGAACGGATTCTTCGACTGGATTGACTGAATAAGAACGGCAGGAATAGCGTTTTCGGATGATTTCCGATATG
>CAZXIP010000373.1:0-1696 GCA_964640755.1 uncultured Smithella sp.
TCGCGCCCAGGGCATACGACGCTTCCTTGAATTCGCGCGGCACGGCATAGAGGGCGTCCTCGGAAATACTCGATATTGTCGGGATCGCCATGATGGCCAGAATCATCGACGCATTGATAATGTTCAAACCGGTGGGCAGGTCAAATGTTTCCTGCATCCAGGGTGCGATAATCACCATACCGAAAAAACCCAGAACGACTGAAGGCAAGCCGGCCAAAAGTTCGATGACCGACTTGAGCGTCTCTTTGATTGCCTGGGGCGCAATTTCGGAAATATAGATGGCGGCCATCACTCCAAGCGGAACGGCAATAACCGTGGCAAGCAGTGTGACGATCAAAGAGCCGACAATCAGCGGAAATATGCCGAAGGATGGCGGATCGTAGGTAGGATACCATTCCATCCCGAAAAGAAAATCCTTGACCGATACCTTTCCAAAGATCGGCAGTCCTTCCCGGAAAAGGGAAAACACTATCAACCCCAGCACAATGACGGACACCAGAGCAAAAAGCAAAAAAATGTATTTAATGATAATTTCTTTGGTTTGGCGATTCATGAGATCCTCAACCGCAGTCGATCCATTATTTCAGTGCCATGCAAGCAGATTTCGCTGCGGGGAACGACATCCACATCACCCCGCAGCGAAACCATTGACACAAAGACAGAAATTATTTTTTCTTAACAGTTTTCTTCACTTCAGCCAGGGGGACAAAACCTTCTTTGGCCACAATCTTCTGGCCTTCAGCGGATTTCACAAAAGCAAGATATTTGGCCGTCGCGCCCTGCGGTTCGCCGTTGGTGTACATATAGAGTTCGCGAGAGAAAGGATACTCCTTGGACATGGCCGTCTGCAGGCTTGCGGTGATGCCATTGACCTGAAGAGGTTTAACGCTTTTGTTGACGTAACCGATGCCAAGATAGGCAATCGCATACTTGTTTTTAGACACGGCCGTCACCAGTGCACCGTTGGAAGCCAGCATCTGGGCTCTGGGAGTCACTTTCGCTTTTTTCATCACAAAATGATCCCAGGATTCAAACGTGCCGGATGATGAGTCGCGAGAAATCACCACAATCTTTAAATCTTCACCGCCTAATTCTTTCCAATTCATAATTTTCCCCTGATAAATCTGACTCAGTTGATCAATGGACAGATTGGAGACTTTGTTTTTTGGATGGACTACAGGGATAATCGCATCGAATGCTACAACATGGGCAACCGGATTGACACCCTTGGTTTTGGCCAGTTCGACTTCCTTGTCTTTGATTTCGCGTGACGATGTTGCGATATCAGTTGTTTTGTCGATCAGTGCTTTGATGCCTTCACCGGACCCGCCACCGGAAAGCGACATCTGCACACCGGGATTGGCTTTCATGAAAGCTTCCAGGGTGCCCTGCGCCACTGGCAGTACAGTGGTGGACCCCTTGATTACGATAGAGTCGGCAGCCAGAGCCGTCCCCGCTGTCAGGCACAACATTACTAGCCCCAAGGCTGCTTTTTTAATCAGATTGAACATATGTTCCTCCTCATCTTTGGTTTGAGCGCAATATAATATCCAAATGTTACAGTTTGATGACATATTGAAGAAAATATAGAAACAGGTCAAAATAACGAAGGATGCATGCGAAAATAACTGGAAAATGTTTCTTCTAATCCCAATTCAAGCGCTATTCTCATTGGCATTTTTTCTCATCTGCCAGG
>CAZXIP010000374.1:0-1690 GCA_964640755.1 uncultured Smithella sp.
GGTTAGAGATCATAAAGTGTTTCATCCTTGCGGGGTTTGCGTAAAACAGACCGTTTGCCGCCCTGCTTTTCCCCGAACGGATCTTCAGATGACAGGATATCCCCCATTTCTTCATCGATCTTGTCCGGATCTTCTCCCGCCTCCATTCGCTTCAGGGCTTCCTGAAAACCTTCTCCCAACTTCATGCCGGTTGTTTCCGACAATTTTCTCATCAGCTTTGCCGCGGCGCGCGGATCGTCTTCATTCATTTTTTCCGCTTCCGCTGCGAACTGCATCATGGCTTTCTCCATTTTACCCTCATCAAGGCCGCTGAATGGATCGTTTGCGGGTTCATCCTTCCTCCCTCCCGTGATGGCTGCAAAGACGGACATCTGCCGCGACAGGGGAACGTTTTTACAACGCGGGCATGACGGGATTTTCTCTGTGTTGACGGTACTGGAGAAAAAATTATAAATGGTGTTGCATTTCCGGCAATAAAATTCATAGATCGGCATATCGGAATCTCCTAAGCATTTCCCTGTTTATAATCCATTGCCTGCAAATATTCAATACGTTCAGTGAGCGGCGGATGCGAATAATAAAAGATGACATACCAGGGGTGGGGGTGAAGATTGCTGAGATTATCTTTGGCCAGGCGTTTGAGTGCGCTGATCATGGGCCGTGAGGTGCCGGTGAGCTCATAAGCCATCCGGTCGGCTTCGCGTTCGAAACGCCGAGTGACGGCCGCGCCAAGGGGGGCAAGGAAAAAACCAGCCGCTCCGAGATAGAGAGAGACAAGAAACAATCCGGCATAAACGGGGGTGTGATCAATCCCAAAGGCGCGGAACAGGGGCGGATACCCCGAGGCAAAATATACAAAGTAAAAAAGGAACAGTGAAGCCGTGACCATGAAAGCCAGCTGTTTGAGAATATGCTTCTTTTTCCAGTGGCCGATTTCATGCGCCAGCACCGATACAATTTCTTCATGTGTATGCGAAGCCAGAAGCGTGTCATATAAAACAATGCGTTTGGTTTTGCCGATCCCGGTGAAATAGGCGTTGGTATGCTTGGATCGTCTGCCTTCATCCACCTGATAAATGCCTTTGGCCTCAAGGCCGGCCCTTGCGAGCAGGGCCAGGATTTTTTCCTTGAGCGCCGCGTCTCTGATCGGTTCAAATTTGTTGAAGAGTGGCGCGATCAGCACCGGGTAAAGCCACAGAAGCGTCAGCTGGAATAAGGTGAAAAACACCCAGCCCCAGAACCACCAGCTGTTGGGCAGATACGTCACAAATGCCATGAGGGAGCCGACGATAATGGTCATCAGGATTGCGGAAATCAGCACCGATTTGAAAATATCCATGAGCCACAGCTTCCATGTTATGGTCGAAAATCCGTATTTTCTTTCCAATACGAAGGTGTGATAGATGTCAAACGGCAGCCCGGCTATCCCGCTGATGAGTGCCAGTGCGGCGAAAAAGATCAGCGCCTGCACGATGAGATGGATATTGATTCCGGCAAGCCACCCGATTCCCAAAGGCAGCAGCAGAAATATCACGGCCAGTTCAATCGCGTCCCCCGCTAGATGCTCCCATGATTCCAGACGCGACTGGTCACAGGTGTAGTCCACCATCCTGTGGAGTGTTGCTTCATCGAGTTCGTCCCGGAACACCGGCGGTATTTCCCGGCCATGCGTTTTCAGATGACGGGTGTT
>CAZXIP010000375.1:0-1685 GCA_964640755.1 uncultured Smithella sp.
AGTGCGGGTACGCTCACCCCGATAAATCCCGCCAGCATAAGCGATGCCATGATGCCGGAGGCGATCACGAGGCCGGCCGCCTGGTCGCGCTTCCAGACAAAGGCGATGGATCCCACAATCGAGCCGCATGCGGCAGCCAGGAGAAAAACGCGCGTCAATTCACGACGCAGCACATCAAAATACCAGCCCGGTTGGGAAGCACGATGATGCATATGATGGACGGTAATGGCCATGGTCTGCATGGAAACACTCTCCCCCAGCCCCAGCACCAGCGTCAGAAAAAATGCCAGGATCAGGCTTTCGGCCAGGGTTGCCTGGAAAAGCCCGACCAGGAGAGCGCAGACGGTGCCGCTGGTGATGGTGGCCAGAAGCCATGGAAAGCGATAGCGAAACACGCTCCAGGGTGATTTGTTTCGCAGCTCCGCGATCTCCACACCGAGGGTGTCAAAGACGCTGTGCACCTGTTCACGTTCCTCCAGGTCGATCATTTCCTGGGTAAAGACATTGACGTCAATGACACCGCGCATCCTTCCGTCTTCATCCACAATCGGGAAAGCCAGGTACTTGTGAAGAATGAAAAATTCCAGCGCCTCCATCAAGTTGACGGAATCCGGTATGGCAATCAGGTTTGTGGCCATGATCGATTCCACAAGCGTATCAATGGGAGACGTCAGCAGCCTTCTCGTCTGCAGGGTACCTTTCAGCCGGCCTTCATTATCAAGTACATAAAAATAGAGAATCGTCGATTCCGTCTGACTCTGTCGAATGCTCTCCAGGGCTTCGCCGATGGTGTTGTGCGTATAGACCGCCACAAAATCTGTATTGGCATGGTTCATCACAGGATCATTGAGATCATTCATTGTTGCGGGTTCATTCATATTTTATTTTTCCATCAGATATCAATAACAGGACAACCAGGATTTTGACTGTGCGACCTGCCGGATCAACGGGACTTTCAAGAGCCTGCCTCACAGTATTAGAGAGATTGTATCACAGAACTTTTCTTAAAACTATATTGTATAAGTATAAAACAAGTTCTTGCCAAGTCAAGAAAATTGGTCAGAAAATTGGTCAATATGATTGAAAATTCCAGAAAAAGAATGCTAAAGATCCGGGATGAATTTGACAAACAATATTGTCCTGCTGGAAACACTTCGCAGGGACAGGGACAATTCGCAAAACTTCCTGTTTGCCGAACCGGTGGAAATCATCACCTGCCGCAAGCCAGCCCAACTGCAAAAGTGTTTCCGGCAAATGGAAGACCGCAGGGAAAAAGGCTTTTACCTGGCCGGTTTTTTTGCCTACGAGATGGGCTATTTTCTTGAAGAATCGCTGAATCAATACTGTCCAAAATATGACTACCCCCTTCTGTGGTTCGGAGTCTATCGTAAACCGTTGAAGCGATTGCCCCGCGACGATAAACGTGAAAACCGGTCTTTCTTCTTTTCAGAACCCCGGCTGGCCATCGACTTCCGGCAGTACGAAAAAGCGATCCGGAAAATCAAAACGTGCATCGCGAAAGGAGAGACCTACCAGATCAACTACACGTCCGGTTATGATTTTCATTTCATTGGAGACATTGCCGGTTTTTACGAACGCCTCAAGCAGTCTCAGAAAGTTTCGTACTCGGCGCTCATTCACTTTGACGGCAATGCCGTTATTTCCCTTTCGCCGGAACTTTTTTT
>CAZXIP010000376.1:0-1684 GCA_964640755.1 uncultured Smithella sp.
GCGCTTGAATGGCATTCAAGAGGCCAGCAGTTCGATCCTGCTCATCTCCACCATAATTCAAAAAGGGAAGACGATCTCATCGTCTTCCCTTTTTTTGAAATGATTAATAATGGAATGGGCGAACCTGCCGGCTATAAATCTTTTGCTTCCTTTTTGATTTTAAGCCGTTTTTCTCTGATCAATTCCGCTTTGTTTCCTTCCATCCATGCTTTCATTGCTTCCTCTCGCTTCAGATTCATCGCCATTTTCCGGTACGTCTCTTTTTTAGCTTCAAAATCATTCATGTCCAGAGCGCTTATCGCTTTGAGTTTGAAGATGACATATGTGTTGTCAAGCTTGAGCGGACTTTCCGGATAGGGATGACCCGGAGAAAGAGACAGCAGCTTTTCCATGGCTTCCGGATGCGAGCCGAGTTTAGGAATGGTATTGCCGGGTTGGAATAACCCGGTTTCCTGAACCGGGTATCCTTTTTCCGCGACGACTTTTTCGAGGGGTTCGCCTTTTTGAATCCGGGCTAGCATTGTCTTGGCATCATCAGAGGCGAGTTTGTCCTGCTCGGCCTTCAGATAGCTCTGCAGGACCGCATTTTCAATGGCTTTCAGTTGGGGCGTATAGGCCGCTTTTTTATCTTCAACGCGAATGACGTAGTAGCCGTTGTCTGCGGTCAAAACTTTGCTGATGTCTTTCTTTTCCAGCCCGGTCAGTTCTTTTGCCAGGTCTTTTACGGAAGAGAAGACCTCCGGTGGATGATTCAGTGGGAAGAAATCCGTTACCAGAATGCTCAGGTTATTCTTTGCGGCATAGGCGTCAAAGTTTTCTTCCTGGTAGATGGTATCGTGCGCTGTTTTTGCCTGGGTATAGGCATTCTGCATTCCGCGGCTTTTCTTTATCTCTTTGATGATCATCGGTGTGGCTTCTTCCAGCCCCAGGGGTTTGTCGTCGCTGTCTTTGTAATTTTCTTTCGTGCGGTTGTAATATTCCCGGATATCCGCTGGACTGATTTCGCCTTTAAAAAACCTGTCACCGTCAAAGTATAAGTATTTGACTTTTACCTGTTCGGCAACGCGGAACTCACCGCTGTTCTTCTTGAGATAGTCTTCGAGATCTGAGGGTGTCGGCTTGACACGTCCTGACACATCGGCGCCCGAGATCTGGACAAAATTAAGATTGATTTTTTGATTTTGCAGGGCGTACAGGTCCAGCACCTCCTGATCAGACAGCTTGATGCCTTCACGAATAATGGATTCAATTTTACCTGCGGCCATGCTGATTTTCTGCGCGGTTTCAAATGCCTCGGGGGTCATTTTATTGTAGCGCAGCAGCTGTTTGTACTTGTAGTTGTCAAATTTTCCGTCTGTCTGCAGGGCAGGCATGCTCGTAAGCAATTCTTTCAGCTCATTATCGGATATTTTGAGCTTTAGATCATTGGCTTTGGCTATGATGATCTGCCGGTTGATCACGTTGTCGTAGGCCGCCTTTTTCAGATCCATCTGCTTGAGCATATCCGCAGTGAGGGCGCCGCCATATCGTTCTCTCACCATATCCGTCATTTTGGAGTATTCATTGTAATAATCGGCTTCGCTGATGACGACACCGTCAACGATGGCGATGGCGCTGGCTGTCTGTGCGCCTCTGTCTGTGCCAAAATAAAGGACAAAAACAAAAATGATGATGGCCATGAAGA
>CAZXIP010000377.1:0-1681 GCA_964640755.1 uncultured Smithella sp.
AGAAGATTCCCGGCGACCGGTGCAGTTGACTGACGATTACGCGTTCTGAACCATTGACGATAAACGTACCGTTTTCCGTCATGAGCGGAATCTCGCCAAAATAGATTTCCTGCTCTTTAATATCGCGGATCGGCTTGGTCTCAGCTTCCTCACGATGGTTCCTGCCGTCGGCAAGCCGGTCGGTGTCAAACACCACCAGCCTGACCACGATCTTTAAAGGAGCGGCATAGGTCATGCCCTTCTGGATGCACTCCCTCATGTCATACCGGACATCACCAATCTTGTAGCTGACAAATTCCAGGGAGCACTTCCCACTGAAATCCGAAATCGGAAAGACGCTCTTGAAAGCACCCTGCAAGCCGATGTTCCGCCTTTTTGCCAGCGGCACGTCGGCCTGCAGGAATTTTTCGTAAGATCGCGTCTGGATCTCAATCAGATTGGGTATATCCTGTATTTTCTTTACACGGCCAAAATTTCTTCTAAAGTCGCCCATAGTATCCTTACATTACATTCAATATAAAATTGGCAACGAGATTATTTAATCTCGACGGTTCCGCCCACTTCTTCAATTTTCTTTTTGATGTCGGCCGCTTCGTCTTTGGAAACAGCTTCTTTAATAGCCTTGGGCACACCTTCCACCAGATCTTTTGCTTCTTTCAGGCCCAGGCCGGTAATTGCACGGACCACCTTAATGACTTGAATTTTTTCTGCGCCAAATCCGGTCAGGATGGCATTGAACTCTGTCTGCTCTTCAGCAGCAGCTGCAGCAGGCGCGGCACCGGGAGCTGCTGCCATTGCCATCATGGGAGCGGCGGCGGAAACACCAAATTTTTCTTCCAGTTCCTTCACCAGAGCGGAGAGCTCCAGCACACTCATGTTTTCAATAAATTTGACGACATCTTCTTTCGTTATTTGATCAGCCATTTTTCTATCCCTCTTTAATAATGTATTTATTAGTTTAAAGTTTTTTTCTTATCACAATAGGCATTGAGCACCTGCACAAAGCTTCTTGGGACACCGCTCAGAACAGTGACAAACGATGTCGGCACCGCCGCCATGACAGAAACCAGTTTACCCAGAAGAACTTCTTTGCTTGGTAATTCAGCCAGGGCGGTAATATCCAGCTTCGTCAGCAGTTTGCCGTCTAAAACACCGACTTTGATTTCCAGTTCGGGATTTTTTTTGGCAAATTCAATCAACGCCTTCGACGGCGCTACCGGATCTTTATAGCTCAAGACAACGGCAACGGGCCATTTGAAATGATCCGATAAAACGGCAAAGCCTGTTTCTCTTGAAGCAATGCCCAGCAGGGTGTTTTTTACAACTTTTAATTCCGCGTCGTTCTTACGCAATGCATTTCGCAGGGCTTCCATTTTTTCAACATTCATTGCGTTGAAAGTGGTCAGTACACCCAATTTGGCCTGCTTGAGTTTCTCCTGAAGTTCGGAGACAACTTGTTCTTTCGTTTTCCGATCCAATATATCAGCCTCCTTTCAAAATTATTTTTTACGTGAGGCCGGAGAATTTAGCCGCATGCAGAATAAAAACGGTTGATCCGCTAAAACGCCGATCCCCGTTTTTCAAGAAAAATGATTACCCCGAAATTTCAGTAATTATTTTAACTTAACGAGTCTCGGCAGGCCATCTTCCGTTTAAACTTCCGTACCTGCTGTCTTCGACC
>CAZXIP010000378.1:0-1675 GCA_964640755.1 uncultured Smithella sp.
TCCCAGCTCACACAGCCGATGCCATGGCCGGAGCTGTTGCCTTCGTTCATTTCCAACAGTTCCAGCACCTCTTTCGCCCGCTCAGGATTTTCTTTTTTCATTTTTAAATATAAATAGGGTCCGTCGGCGTGATTATCAACCGTGAGGATTTCCGGCTGAAGCCCATCGTCGAACATTTCTTTTGTTTTTGAAGCAATTAAATCCAGAAGACTACGGGTCTGTTCATGCGTCAGGTCTTCTTCACGGAGCTTGGAGCCGCGTCCGGTGTAAACCAGATGGTAGAAACACATCCTCTCTATTTTTTCCTGTCGAAGCAGATCAAACATGGCCGGCACGTCAGCCAGATTGTGCTTGTTCACCGTAAAGCGGATGCCGACCTTGATGCCTGCGTCACGGCAGTTCCTGATGCCTTCCATCGCCGCGTCAAAAGCTCCCTTCCTTCCCCGGAAACGGTCATGCGTTTTTTCCAGGCCGTCGAGACTGACGCCCACGTAGGAAAGGCCGATCTTCTGCAGCTGGGCCGCGATCCTGCGGGTGATAAGCGTACCGTTTGTGGAAATAACCGCGCGCATGCCCCTTTCGGTTGCATACTTCGCCAGTTCCAGCAGATCCTTCCGCATCAGAGGTTCGCCACCAGAAAACAGAATCACCGGTGCACCGAAAGCAGCCAGATCATCAATCAGTGTTCTGCCTTCTTCGGTTGTCAGCTCGTCGGGATAGTTGACATCAGCTGAGCTGGAATAGCAGTGAATGCATTTCAGATTACAGCGGCGCGTCATGTTCCAGACCACCACCGGCTTTTTGTCAGATGAAAACTGCAGCAGGTGCGAAGGGAGCGATCCGGAATTGCGGTTGTAGCGCAGCACATCGGAAGGCTCCACCGCCCCACAGTATAATTTGGAAATGCCGATCACAATGGTTCCCTACCCTTCGGTTCATTTTGATAATAGTTGACCAGGGACTGTACCAGTCCTTCCATGGTATATTCTTCCTGCCGGATATCCACCCGGAAACCGGCTTTTACTGCAGCATCCGCCGTCACCGGGCCGATGCAGGCAACTTTTACATGCGGTGGCTGGATGAAACCTTCGCCCATAATCTCGACAAAGTTGGTCACGGTGGATGAACTGGTAAAAGTGATCACATCGACCTCCCCCGCATCAATGTGTGCGGACAGTTCTTCTTTTTTCCTGTCGGACTGAATCGTCTGATACGCGGTGACCACGTCAACCGAGGCACCCTGCTTTTTCAGACCTTCAGGCAGAATGTCGCGCGCCCTGGCCGCGCGCGGAATCAGAATTTTCTTTTCTGTCAAATTCATTGAAGCAAACGACTTCAGAAGGCCCTCGGCAATGAACTCCTCGGGCACCAGCTCGACACGTATTCCCCTGTCTTCAATCTGCCGGGCTGTGGCCGGGCCGATGCATCCTATTTTGATCCCCTTGAGATCCCGGATGTCCATGCCCTTCTGACGCAGGCGTTCAAAAAAGAAATGGACGCCGTTGGCGCTGGTGAAGATCAGCCAGTTATAGCTTCCCAACCGGCTTAACGCTCGATCCAGCTCACTCCAGTCGGAAGGTTGAGTAATGCTGATCGTCGGGAAAGCAATCGGATTGGCACCCTGAGCTGCAAGCAGCCGCGCCAGGTCATCCGCCTGCCGCTCAGGACGGGTAAT
>CAZXIP010000379.1:0-1658 GCA_964640755.1 uncultured Smithella sp.
GGTATGGAGCCCCATCAACCTGGCCGGCTACAGGGCGGATGGTATTGAGGCAGGCCTTAAGGTAGGGCCCTTCTACGGACTTTCTCTGGGGTTGAGTTATACGTACACGAAGGCGGAAGAGGAAAACCGCGACTATTTAAAGCAGGATTACGGATCCCCGCCGGATTTTCAATACTTCATGGTCAAGCGGCGCGCGACCATGACACCGGAGAATCAGTTCAAAGGCGACCTGACGTATAAGAGTAATTTCGGACTGACCGCAACGGCCACGCTGCGGTATGTGGGCGACCAGATTGTTTATAATACAGAGACCACCACTTATCCGGATACACAAACCGTAAACTATACCATCGGGTCATACTGGACAACAGATTTAAAGATCGAGCAGCGTCTGTTCAAACATTGGGTTTTGTCACTGGCCGGTTATAACCTATTTGACAGTCCATACGATACCCGTCTGCAGACTTTTACCGATCAGACCACATTCAATACTACGATGTGCGGCTACCCGGGAAGGGGAAGGTCTGTTTTCGGAAGCGTGTCTTATGAATTTTAAATAACCGTTCCGTAAGGCCGTTTTATGGCTGATGTTGAAATGAGCAAAAAAATATGTGTAAACGATTAACAAAACATCAGAGGACATTAATATTTTTATTAACCGTTTTGCTGTTGGTTACTTGCGTAGATATATCTGACGCCCTTGACTTTAAAGATGAAACAGGCCGTTTCGTCCGGATCAATTCCGTGCCGCGGCGAATTGTTTCCCTTGCGCCCGGCATCACGGAGACGCTTTACGCGCTGGGCCTGGAAAGTAGCATCGTTGGCGTAACCACTTTTTGTGACTGGCCGGTCGCAGCGCGCTCAAAGCCGAGAATAGGCGGATTCACGAATCCGTCCATAGAAAAGATTGTCTCGTTGAAGCCGGATTTAATTCTTGCCACTGCTGACGGGAATCGCAGGGAAACGGTCCTGCAGCTGGAGAGGCTAGGGCTGCCCGTTTATGTGACAAACCCTTCCGACACGCGCGGAGTTCTGAAAAGCATTTTGCACATTGGTGAAATCACCCGCCAGGAAAAAAATGCCAGGAGGCTTGTGGACACACTTCAAAAGAGGCTGGATCGCATTACGGAACAGACCCGGCATAAAAATAAACCTCGTGTTTTTTTTCAGCTTGGCCTGGAGCCCATTGTTACAGCCGGCAGGGGTACATTAATCAATGAAGTCATTGAGCGTGCCGGGGGTATCAATGTTGCGGGCACTGACATGGCCAACTACCCCCGCTATAGCGCGGAAGGTATCATAGGCGCATCACCCGACGTCATTGTCTTTGCGCCGATGATCAATGACAACAAATTTGAGGCGGTCAAAAGATTCTGGAAGAATTTTCCGGAATTGCCGGCGGTGAGAAACCATAGGATTCATCCGATAAACGCTGACTTGATTAACAGGGCATCCCCTCGCATTTTTGACGCTGTTGAGATTATGGCATTAATTTTTCATCCGGATATCAATATCTCGAGATGATGCAAAGGAAAATACCATGAATTATACCTCGATCCCGCCTTTTGATCTGGATGCGGCAAACCACGCCCGAACACGACAAAACCAGTTGACCAAGCCGCCCGGGAGCCTCGGAAGGCTTGAAGAAATTTCCATCC
>CAZXIP010000380.1:0-1653 GCA_964640755.1 uncultured Smithella sp.
GCCGAACGCTGGCCGGCCTGTACATTTTCGAAAGCGATGTCATAAACTTTTTTTCCGCGGTCAAACGGATGATCGATGTCCTTGAGCATCTGGATGCATGCCGGTTTGATGTCCACTTCGTTGGTTTCCACACCCAGGGCTTTCATCAGGTTTATGGCATTGCGGTAGGTTTTGCTGGTTGTCCCGAACGCAGGCATCGTATAGGCTTTGACATGGGTGCGGGGTCTGCCCAGCAGGTCCATGGTACGGGCGGCGACAAGCAATGCGTGTGTTGAATCCAGCCCTCCCGAAACCCCGATCACCAGGTTTGGAATTTCCGAAGACTTTAGCCTTTGGGCCAGCCCCTGGACCTGGATATTGTAAGCTTCGTAGCAGCGCTGGTCGCGCTTGGTGGGGTCGGCGGGGATGTACGGGAAACGGGGAATCTCTCGCTCAGGCATTAATTGTCCCCTGGGACATTCAAGATCAAATTCCACAAAACGAAAATCGACAAGCCGCGTTTTGTGGTCCGCCGCATTGTGACCGAATGTTGTGATTCTCATCCTGTCCTGCGCCAGGCGGTCCAGATCGATATCGGCGCAGATCATTTGCTCCGACATTGAAAAGCGTTTGGATTGGGCCAACAGATTGCCGTTTTCATAAATCATGGCGTGTCCGTCCCAGGCGAGATCCGTTGTGGATTCACCGAATCCAGCGTCAGCGTAAAGGTAGGCCGCGACACAGCGAGCCGACTGGTTGGCGGCCAGTTGTTGCCTGTACTCGGCTTTCCCGATGGTGATATTGGAGGCGGACAGGTTGCCGATGACGGTCGCGCCTGCCATCGCGGCAAAACTGGACGGCGGAATCGGTACCCAGACATCTTCGCATATTTCGAAAAACAAGCTGAAGCTTTTTAAATTGGCGGCTTTAAAAATCAAGTTTGCGCCAAAGGGAATATTTTTTTGCCCGGCCAGCGCAATGGTTGTCGCAAGGGCTGTTGAGGCCGGAGCAAATTGCCTGGCCTCGTAATATTCACGGTAATTCGGCAGGTAGGATTTGACGGCTACACCGATAATACTGCCCCGGTAAAAAACAACAGCGCAGTTGTACAGTCGGTAATCTACCTGAAGCGGCGCGCCGCAGGCGATAACCAGGTTTAATTTGGCGGAAGCTTCTTTAATGGCGACCAGGGCATTTTCGACGCTTTTCAGCAGGGCGTCCTGGTGGAACAAATCATCATTGGTATAGGCGGAAAGCCCGAGCTCCGGGAAGATCGCCAGAACGGCCTTTTGCCGGGCCGCTTTTTGGGCCAGTTCTATTGTTTTTCGGGTATTAAAAGGCACATCGGCAACCCTGAGTTCAGGGACGCAGACAACCGTGCGGACAAATCCGTGATTGTAGAGATTGAAAAATGAATCTGCTTTACCGGCGGCCATTTTTCTATCCTTTCTCGACGTAGGCGTAAGCGCTGTGGTTGTGGATACTTTCAAAATTCTCGGCTTCGATGCTGTACCAGGTGAAATTGTCGTCTGCGTTTAACTTTACCGCCACGCTGCGGACAAGGTCTTCCACGAACTTTGGATTCTTGTACGCCTTTTCTGTGACAAATTTTTCATCCACGCGCTTCAACAGGGAATATACCTCACCACTGGCTGAATCTTCCACTATTTTTAT
>CAZXIP010000381.1:0-1649 GCA_964640755.1 uncultured Smithella sp.
TCCGGCCCAAATCATTCCGGCCCAGATCGACCAGCATGACATGCTCGGCGCGTTCTTTTTCATCGGAGAGGAGCTCGTCAGCCAGGGCCCGGTCTTCCTGCTCGTTCCTGCCGCGCTTGCGTGTGCCGGCAATCGGCCGCAGTTCCACGTCGTTTTGTTCAAGGCGCACCATGACTTCCGGGGAGGAACCGATCAGAATCAAATCGTCCAGCTTGAGAAAAAACAGGTATGGAGAGGGATTGACATAACGGAGCGCGCGGTACAGATCAACCGGATCATGCCGGTATGGCGTGGAAAAACGCTGGGACAGGACGATCTGAATGGCATCGCCTGCCGCGATATAGTCTTTGGCTTTTTCCACGATGGCCTTGTACTGATCGGGCGTCATATTGGACTCGAAGGTTACTCCGTTGGTTTTTGGCACGGGCTCAGATGAAGCGGCGGGAGCGGAAATCAGTCGGATCATTTTATCGATTTTCCCACAGGCTTCAGCGTAGGCTTCCTGCGGGGAATCCGCATCTTCCGTGTAAGCACAGGCTACAACCTTGATGGTGTGGCGGGTGTTGTCGAAAATCACAAGAGAATCGCTGATGACAAAAACAGATTCATCCAGGTCGAGGTCAGCAGGCGGCGCGTCAGGAAGCTTCTCAAAATAGCGTACCATGTCATAGCCCAGGTAGCCCACGGCTCCTCCGAAAAAACGTGGCAGTCCGGAGATGGCAACAGGCTTGTAGCGGCCCAACAGTCCGCGCATTGCATTGAGCGGATCGCCTTTATGCTCCCGTGAAGACACTCTTCCCTTTTCTTCAATGATCACATTGGGTCCGCGGACTTTGAACACGACTCCTGCATCCGTGCCAATAAAGGAGTAGCGACCCCACTTTTCACCCCCTTCGACGCTTTCCAGCAGGTAGACGTGATCCTTGTGCTGCAGCTTTTTTAAAACGGAAACCGGCGTTTCGATGTCCGCGAGGATTTCCCGGTAAACGGGAATCAGGTTTCCCCTGCGGGTGAATGCTTCAAATTCAGGTAATTTGGGCTGGTACATAAATTCTCCTTTAATGTTGTCCCTAATCCCGGTACATGTTGCACGCGGGTTGCTCTTACGGTTTAAGTATCTCTTTTGCTCGTGTTATCGGCGAACATCATAAAAAAAGGCCGTGAGTTTCTTCACGGCCTTTCTCGTTGATACAAACAAAAAAGCCGTGGAGTCCTGAGAGGGTCTCCACGGCTTTAACTTTCAATATAAAAGATCAGCGGCGGATAATCCTCCCTGTGAGGTTCCACCACCACCAGTTATTAAGATTTAATTTTACTGCGATATTTTTCATTTCCTGTTCTTTCCAAATCTACTTTTTTACCCGTATACCAACATCAGATGTTCCTGTCAATAATTTTTTCTCTTAGTCTCAGAAACATCAAAGCGCTTTTCACAGGCTTGCTTTTTGAAAGAGCCGCCTTCAAAAGCCATTTAACCTGTGTGTCCTTCAGCTGGAATCTGGCAAGAATAGCAATTTTTCGTCCAGTCGACCGTGATGCTGCTGTAGTACTGACGTGTTTTATCAATGCTGACTTCGCTTACCCAGCCAGTCCCTGACAGCGTGTCCCGTCCCGAATGGCCAGGGCCGCACTTTTTCCGGTGCGACGGA
>CAZXIP010000382.1:0-1648 GCA_964640755.1 uncultured Smithella sp.
TTCCTAATCCGTGTGCCGGGCGTTCGAATCGCCCCAGGGGCACCAATTAAATCAATAGTTTGCTCCAGAATGTTTCGGTTCAAGCCGCAAACTTCAACCCGCTAGAGTTCTTTACTTCGTTCGGAATAAAATCCGGCCATGCCTTGCCCGCAGCCCGGGCACGCGGTTGTACCTACTCTAAACATTATCCGGCAAAATCTGTGCGCCATGAATGACCGCGAGAACGTCAATCCGTTGGTTTTTGATCCTGTAAATGATCCGGTAGGGTTTTTCGATGACCTCGCGGATGTATTCCGCCTCGTATTCCGGCACCATTCTGCCGGAGAGTGGATGATCGGCGATTTGTTCGGAACGGCGGGTGATCCTATCCACCATCCTTAGGGCATAGGTCGGAGAATTTAACGCTATATATCCGTAAATATTAAAAAGATGCCCGATGGCATTATCTGTCCAGTAAACGTTCATTTAGCGAGTCCGAATCTTTTGCGGACTTCCTTTACATCGACGGCATGGCCGGCGTCGCTGTCTTTCAACCCGGCTTCAATGGTTTGGTGAACGTAGATTCGATACATGATATCGTCCCATGTAGCGTCTTCCGGTAGGTTGTTTAATAACCGGCGGGCTTCCTTTTTGACGTTTGCTGTTTGCATTTGTTGTTCTCCTTTCGTCAGGCCGGAACGAATTTTTGTTTCAGCCGGTTGTTTTCGATTAAGGTATCCAGCAGTTGAAGAATCTGAAGTTTATCTTTTTCGTCCAGACTTTCCATTTGTTTGAGCCTTCTCCGGATACGCATGTCTTTAACTTTATCGTCTGTCTTTTTTTCTTTGAAGTTGAGCATTTCTCCCGGGGGAACTCCCAGCGCCTGGGCTAGAGTGGTTAATACATGCAACGGCGGATATTGTTGCTGCTTCTCGTAATAGGCAATCATCCGTTGAGAAATGCCTGTTTTTTTTGCTAAATCGCGTTGTGAAAATCCAGCGGCCTGACGCAGCCGTGCTAACTGTACTCCGACCGGTTCTTTGTTTGTGGTAACTTGGGCCTTGCTTATGGGCAAAACGGCGCTCCTTTTAATGATGTCGTGCCTCTTATGCATGTTGATTTTGGAGGTCATGCGATACTCTTCAAGCAATAATTCATGTAATGATACATTTTATGTATCACATGGTTGACAATTGTAGAAGAAATATTTTTAGTATTTTTTTTGAAGAATATTACTTGACAATTATCTGGTGTGGGTTTCAGGATGCAGCGGGTGTGAGTAGTAGGGCACCAATTAAATCAATAGTTTGCAAACATTGCGAAATCAAATGAACATTTCACCTTCCCAAACCAAGATATTCTTGACATTGGGTCATGATTTCTTATACAAAACATGATGACGCAGTTTTGTGTCAAACATTAAAGATGCGTCTGATGTGGATGTTGCAGTATCGGCAACACTGAAGCAATGTAAAGTCTCATCAATAGCACTTCTTGATGAAGGTCAAAATCAGAGGATATGATCCAGGTTAGTTCGAGTCAGCAGATGCCCTTCCGGAAAAATGATTTGTCAGTTGCTTCAAATTCCTGTCAGCAGAATTTCTATCGATGGTTAATTTCTAATTAAGGAGGTCGTATATGTCGAATAAAGAAGCCGTTGTCCCGTCAA
>CAZXIP010000383.1:0-1630 GCA_964640755.1 uncultured Smithella sp.
TAGAAAAACGGCCAGAACTAAAACGATGATCAGGATCAATTTGCGCATTTTTAATCTCTCCCGGTCGAATTCCCCGCCGCTCGCGGCGAATAGAATGACAGTTCCCAGAGATACCCCGCTGCTTGCGGTGGGGTTGTTCATTGTCTTTGCTCATGAATCGTTCTATTTCTTTAATTATAAGGCGATGCTGATTTTTAATCAATTAATTAAACAGGGTAAAAGAAAAATATTTTCTCAAAAAAAGATGGTGATTTTTTTTGTTTATGCGTATATGGGGGAATCATATTACAATTCATAATAATTTGTTAATGTAAGTGCATAAGGTCGATGGCAGGGGGAAGCTATGGAAGGGATGTTCCAGCTTTCAGGATTGGTGGATTCTTCCAATCCGGAAGTCACGCTCAATGAAGTGATTCATCTTGCGGTTTCAATGAAGCCGGGATTGAGCGAAAATCTGTTTGTCCAGAGCTTCAGGGATATCCAGAAGCTCTATGTCGGCACCTATCCCGGTTATCAGGCCTGCAATACGTATTATCATGACTTCCGCCATACGATGATGGTCCTGCTGGCAATGGCGCGACTCATGCACGGCGCAACGCTTCAGGGGGTCCGTTTTTCAGAACTGGAGATTAACCTGGGATTGATCAGCGCGCTGATGCACGATACCGGCTATATTCAGTCCGTCGATGACCTCAGGGGCACGGGGGCCAAGTACACGCTCATTCACACGCAAAGAAGCATTCAGTTCATTGAAAACTACTTTGCCGGGAATCCATATTTTAATGGCGAAATGAAGAATTTTCGCGACATCGTCAGCTGCACGGAATTTAACACGACTATTGACGATCAAACGTTCCATTCGGAAAATATCGCCCTGCTGGGCAAAATGCTGGGCACAGCGGATTTGCTGGGTCAGATGGCAGACCGCCTGTACCTGGAAAAACTGCTTCTGCTTTACGATGAATTTACGGAAGGTGGCGTACCCGGCTTTGACAGCGAGATTGATCTTTTCCGTAAAACGGTCAGTTTTTACAAACGGACAAAATCGCGTTTTGAAAACGAATACGGCAATGTCAACCGGTTTATGAACCACCACTTCAAAGAACGCTGGAATATCGACGGCAATGTCTATGAAGATTCCATTGAAAAAAATATCAATTATCTGAAGTTTGTTCTTAAAGATTCCCAGAAGAATATCACGGACATTCTGCGCCGCAACGCGGTTTCCCTGCAGTAAGTGTACGCTTCGACAGGCTCAACGACCATAGAGGCAAGGGAAAAGGTGAAAGGCCAAAGGACAAAGGCACGAGGGGATAACAGACTTGCCGGCATGGGTAACCACCTCCGTCACTTCGTGACACCTCCGCCAGCGGAGGACATAAAAGGTTGTCGCTCTCATGGATGGCTTTCCTTTTTTCACGTCCTCCTCAGGAGGGATTTGATGTCCCCCTTTGGAGGGGGCTCAGGGGGAGGTGGCATTTCCTTTGAAGTAAAACCACCATTTCGCAGCTTAGCCATTATTCAATGCTTTCCATTCACTATAAATAATCAGTTGCAATAGACCTGTTAATGGACTATATATTAGTCAATACAGGAGGTTTAAGATGCGACCCTCAGAAGACATAAAACC
>CAZXIP010000384.1:0-1629 GCA_964640755.1 uncultured Smithella sp.
TCGCGTCGGCCAGAAATCCTGCAGTGAGGTCATATCCGAATCCGCCCATGTTGAGTGCGATGCGCTTGGACATTTCATCATATGTAAAACCCGCCGCTCCCATGCCGCTCATGATTTTTCCCAGGAGGGGCAGGTAAGGCTGAAGGTCTTCGGGCACATGTGCAATGTCAAAAGCGAGGTCAACATAAGCGATGCCGTTGGTGAACAGGTCATGCTCCAGAACCGGCACAGACGAGAGGTCCTTATGTTCCGTCGGGATGGTTTCCACCTGCCGGGGAATATCAGCCAGTTTCAATTTGGGAAGGGATGCCGCAGCCTCCGGCGGATCGGTTTGGGCCTGAAACGCTTTCAGACGGGCAGCCTGTTCATCGATTTCGCGCAGCTGCTCGTTCGAAAAGCTGTTTTTCATGATCGTCATCTTCCGCTTTATCTTTTCTTCATTTTTCCGGCTGAAATCGGGATCAGGTGCCATCACGGCAAGAAGACGATGCGGATTGTCCACAAGCCACTTGCTGGTCATTTTCTGGAATATCTGAGGGTCATCTGTCCAGAGATTTCGAATGCGTTCAATGGCTTTTGCAAAATCAAGACCCGCCAGGGGATCTCCGTCATAGAGCCAGGTCTGAAAGACGTTGCCCATCAGGGTAATGCCGTAAGGATAAGAGCCACGGGATATTTCCTTACCGTGAAATTCAACCTGATGCAGAATACCTTCTACCAGTTCCCTGTCAAATCCTTTCGCTACAATCTTTTCCAGTGCCTCAAGAATCAGCTTTTCAATTTTCTGGATGTCGTTGTTTTGCACGTTGCGCAGGCCCGCGCAAAACATCAACTGTTTCAAATCCGATTCCATGCCGGAGACCGGTGTCATATCCTCGCCGAGGCCCGAGTCAATCAGTGCCTGTCGCAGGGGACTGGCCGCGCTGCCTACCAGCAGACCGGAAAGAATTTCCAGAAGAAGGGCTGTCTCAAAATCTTTATTTTCCGCCAGCATCCATGCCATGTTGACAACGGTTCTGTTTACGATGGATTCCTCTTGATCCACGGGGTATGTCCCGGAAACACGCCTTGGCCCCGGGAAAAAAGACTGGCTTTTGATTGAAGAATCAACCTCCATGCGGTCAAGACCGGCAAGTATTTCAGCAAGAAACTGCAGATGATCTGAGGTTGGAATATCGCCGTACATAAAGAAGCGTGCATTGGTCGGAGAGTAATACTTCCTGTGAAAATCCCTGAATTGTTCATACGTCAGATCGGGAATCACGTCCGGATCACCCCCGGAATCCAAAGCGTAAATGGTGTCGGGATAAAGGTTTTCCTGGATGTCTTTGTACATTAGTGAATCAGGGGAAGAATAGACCCCTTTCATTTCATTATAGACAATGCCGGAAATGATCAGATCACTTTCAATGTTGCCGGGAATTGCAAATTCCAGATGGTGGCCTTCCTGCAGAAAGGTTTCTTTGAGCATGCGGGGGTGCAGAACCAGATCCGTGTAAACACGGGCAAGATTGAAGAAGTCCATCCTGATCTGACTGGCCACCGGATAGACCGTTTTGTCCGGGTAGGTAAAGGCATTGATGAATGTCTGCATGGTGGAGCGTATCAGCTCTTTGAAGGCATCCTTGA
>CAZXIP010000385.1:0-1619 GCA_964640755.1 uncultured Smithella sp.
ATATGATCAGTCCATGAAGGCTGTCAGTAACGCCCTCAACATCGAACTTAAAGAAATTGATGATTGGTCCTGCTGTGGAGCATCTGCCGCGCACAATACGAATTTTGATTTATCCATAGCCCTGCCGGCACGCAATCTCATTGCTGCGGAAAAAAACGCGATGGATGTCATGGTTCCCTGCGCCGCCTGCTTCAATCGCTTCAAGATGGCGGAGCACCATTTAAAAGCCGACAAGGATCTGAAATCCAGGATTGAAGGTGTGGTTGGCGCCAGGTATCAGGGCGGTATTGCCATTCGTAATCCCATTGATGTCATCTACAATGAAATCGGCATCGATGCGCTGGCGGCGAAAGTGGTCAAACCGATGACCGGTCTAAAGCCTGTTTCCTATTACGGCTGCTTGTTGCTCCGTCCTCCTGAGGTCTGCGAATTTGAAAACTACGAAAATCCCTTCATGCTCGACAAGATGATGGGAGCCATCGGCGCCGACGTGAAAAACTGGTCTTATAAAACCGATTGCTGCGGCGGTTCTCTGTCAGTCAGCAAAACGGCCATTGTGGTGGAGATGTGCGACAAGCTGATGGCGGGGGCAAAAGAAGCCGGAGCCAATTGTGTTGTTACCGCCTGTCCGATGTGCATGGCCAACCTGGATATGCGTCCCAGTCCGAATATGAGAATGCCTGTTTTTTATTTTACGGAATTGATTTCGCTGGCTATGGGTTTGAACGGATCTAAAGAAACCTTTAAATCGCATCTGGTGGATCCTCAGCCGCTGCTGAGCCAATTGCGATTGATTTAATGAATGGATAAGTTGATTACACCTGCCGCTTTTGAAGTTTAAAAAGCTGGAGAAAATTCTAAATTAGGGACAATTATGGAAAAACGTTTGATCAAAAAAGATGCACTAGCGGGCATTGCCAAGAAAATGGCCGGAGATTTCCTGGTTTGGGCGCCGGTAAAAAAGGAAGATAACGTTCTTTTTGAACCCTTACAGAAAGATGGCGAGCCATATTTTGCGTATTTGAATTCCAAGAACGCGCCAAAAAATGTTTTCTTTCCGCACACCGAAACCATGATGAAATTTACCCGGACGGAAAAAGGGATGGTTTTTTCATCGGAAGAAAACAAGACGGATCAGTCGGTTCTGTTCGGTGTTCGCCCTTGTGATGCCCACAGCTTTGCGCTCCTGGATAAGCTTTTCGACCAGGAAAAATATCAAGACGCTTATTATGTCACTAAAAGACAGAACACGACGGTCATCTCCATAGCCTGCGTGCAACCGCCTTATGCGACGTGTTTCTGTACTTCTGTTGACGGAGCGCCCGTTGCTTCCGAAGGCGCGGACATTCTGCTGACGGATATCGGAGGCGACTATCTGGTGGAGTTGATTACCCCCAAGGGAGAAAATCTGGCCAAGTATTTCGGAGATGCCAAAGCCGATGACGCCGCTGAAACCAGGAAAAACGAAATCGCGGCCAAAGCTGCCGAGATGATTAAATCCAAAATTCCAGCGCATGAAATCAAGCCGATTCTGGATGTCAATTTCGATAATCCGTTCTGGAATACGATCCATGGCAAGTGTCTGGCCTGCGGGACCTGTACCTACATGTGCCCCACCT
>CAZXIP010000386.1:0-1610 GCA_964640755.1 uncultured Smithella sp.
CGGCCTTTTTCTTTTCGCTCATTACTGCTTGATTTCCTCACCGAGCTGGAAACGGGCAAAGCGTCTGATCACGATATTTTCACCTGTTTTGGCAATCATATTGCTGATCAGGGTTCCCACACTGATATCCTGGTTTTTAACAAACTTCTGATCGACCAGGCAAACATCTTCATAATATTTTTTAAGTTTCCCTTCGATGATTTTATCCCAGATTTTCTCGGGTTTCTTCTCTTCGCGTAATTGACTGCGATAGATTTCCTTTTCTCTGTCAAGGGCATCACCGGGAATTTCATCAGAACGGACATACTGCGGATTGGATGCGGCAATGTGCATGGCAATATCCCTGGCCATGGTCTGGAAGTCATTCGTTTTAGCCACAAAGTCAGTTTCGCAGTTGATTTCCACCATAACGCCGATTCGACCGCCCATGTGTATATAGGAAGCAACCGTTCCGTCTTTGGCCGCCTTGGATGAACGCTTGGTTGCCGCCGAAAGCCCCTTCTTTCTTAAAAAATCAATAGCCTTTTCAAAATCACCGTCCACCGCCGCCAGCGCTTCCTTGCAATCCATCATGCCGGCACCGGTTTTCGTTCTCAATTCCTTAACCATTGTTGAAGTGATTTCCAATTTCATATCCTCCTAAAATTCTATTCCTGCATATTCTCTTGTGGCAAGCACTGCGTGCCTACTGCTGATCCGTCGCTTCAGGAGAAGCGTTTTCCATCTCGACGCTTTCAGGGATGTCCGATTCGGCATCTTTCTTTTCCACCGCAGCCTCCGGCGCCTCTTTATTGGATTCAGCGGCCAGTCTCTCTTCAAATTTTTTCTTGCCTTCTAAAACCGCATCGGCAAATTTTGAAGCAAACAGTTTGATGGCCCGGATCGCGTCATCGTTTCCCGGAATAATATAATCGATATCCGTCGGATCGCAATTCGTATCGACAATAGCCACCAGCGGCACATTCAGCTTCTTGGCTTCCATAACGGCGATGTGCTCCCGGTTGGGATCGACGATAAATACGGCTGCCGGCTGGGATTTCATGTTTTTGATGCCGCCCAGAACATTTTCCAGCTTGTCCATATCCTTCTGCAGTTTGGTGATTTCTTTTTTCGGGAAAGCCTTGATGGAATCATCATTGAACATTTTGTTAAGGCTGTTGAGGCGGTCAACACTCTTTTTAACGGTAATAAAATTGGTCAGCATGCCGCCCAGCCAGCGCTGATTGACATAGGGCATTCCGCAGCGCGACGCCTCTTCGCGAATGGCCTCCTGGGATTGTTTCTTGGTTCCGACAAAAAGAATTTCTTTGCCCTGGCTGACCGTATCCACCACAAAGTTATAGGCCGCCTGGAACATACCAACGGTTTGCTGTAAGTCAATGATGTAAATGTTGTTGCGCGCCCCGAAGATATAGGGTTTCATCTTGGGGTTCCATTTGTTGGTTTGATGTCCGAAATGGACACCGGCTTCGAGTAACAGTTTCATTGAAATTGCTGACATGTGTTTTCTCCTTTTTGTTTTTTATCCTCCACCCCCATCATCTTGACCGGCACACTTAATTTCTAAGCAACATGCCGACAATCCGGAGATGTGTGAAATGTTTGCGGCA
>CAZXIP010000387.1:0-1601 GCA_964640755.1 uncultured Smithella sp.
TCGCTGATGCGAAAAACACCGTCGGTTTCACGTAAAGCGATGATGTTGTGTCCCAAAAAATTCCAACGGAAACGTTCAGACAGATAGGGAAGCCAATACATATTCGTTGTCATACCGACTATCTGTCCGGTTTTAAGTAACTGCTTTAGCTCATCCATGCCTTTTTGCGGATTACGAAACGTTTTGGTAACAAATTCTGTGCCTAACCTTTTGGCTGTTTTACGAAATATGGATCCCGGCGCTGCCCGGAAGGTGCTGATCGGCAGACCTGTCATTTTCATAAACGGCAGATAGCCGAAAAAAATGCCGCTGCCGATCCCAAAAACCATTGGTTCGGAAATATCCATTCCTTTATCGCGAAGCAATGCCGACGTGACACCACTTTCACAATGCGCCGCATGATAATGGACAAAGGGTTTGCCATTGGCTTTGAGTTCTGTAGCCATGAAAAAATATTATCCTTCCTGGCTTTGGCTGTTCGGCACGGTTTTCAATTCTTCCGGGGTAACCGCCAGAGCGGCTGCATAGCGATCTAAAACCGATGGTTTGAGTTTGGCAAATATATCGGGGCGCAAATGCCTCTTGACCCGAAATACCGCTATGCCCGCTGCCTTGCCTAGAAACTTCGGATCCATCTGCCGTACTTCCATATGATAACAAAGCGGACTTTTCAAACCGGCAAGGACCTCTTTTCTGGCTTTTTCGATATTGGCCCGTACTTCAGAAACAATCGCTGCCACGCACACTTCTTCCGACCAGCAGTGGTTGGTCTCGAGGACATATTTCCCGTTATCGTCTTGCGTGTAATACCCTTTCGGCATCCCGTCCTTAAAGATTTCTTTTTCCAATTCCATAGCCGGTCCCTTTTCACCCGATTAATGATTTTATCTTTTTATCCTAATTTCCGCATGGTGCAAAGTAATTTTTCACTAATAAAACCTGTTCATTGTATTGTTTTCAGCAAGAAACGAAAAAAAGAATATGGGTAAATACAAAGCACATTCAGGCTTTGAGTTTTTTGACGGCTTTCTGGAGATTTTTGAAAAACGCTTCTTCGAGGTCTGCACATTTCAGCATCAAGCCGCCCGCATTGGCAAAGGTTGCTTCAGGCCTGTTGCGTTGCTTGATGATCCGCGCAGACATAACGGAAAATTCCCGCCAGGTATCGCCGATAGCCGTCATGTCACGCGAAAGCATTGCCAGATCTTCCGAACCGAACAGTTCGGATGCTTCCTGAATAAAAGCGGCATACATGTACCGAAATCCTGCCCCCCCCGTGCCGGTCTCTTCCACCCAGCGGACGGTTCCGGCCAGATGGCGACAGGCTTCCTGAAAACCAAGTTTATCGGGACTTTGAATAACTTTCTTTGCGAGGAAACGAATACCCCGAACACCAAAAATCGGCAGAGGAATCCTCAGCATCAGGTTGCAGGTATCCTTCATTCCCTTGATGCAGGCCTGCCGCAGATCAGGGTGATGGTTAATGGTTTTGGTATAATACATATAACCACGCGGGTTCAAAGGACCCGGCACAAAACGTGCCTGTTCCAATCCTTCAACCGTGCAGTCCACCATATCTCCGATGGTCGGATCACTGACAC
>CAZXIP010000388.1:0-1592 GCA_964640755.1 uncultured Smithella sp.
TCGGCCATCTGGGAATTTTTGTTGCGGGGTCCATCGCCAAAAAAGAACACAACGAGATTATCGGCAATTTTGACATGATTGATTTCTTAAGTCCCGGGCTCTACGAAATGGTGATCGAAGGCGATGTCACAAGCGGCAAATTCAACAGTCATTTTGCACCGCGGACTTTTGCCGACATTGCCGCCTATGATGATGGGGTAAAAGATGAAACGGATTTCAGCGTGGTGTCAAAAGTGTCCGAAGCCAACGACAACATGTACCAGTTGCTGATGCGCCCATGGGTGAAGTTCTGGACCACGGAACTTTCCGCGGAAGTCATCCGTTACCTGCATCCGCTCCGCCTCCAGCGTTACCTGTTTGCCGATATCAATCCCCTGATGCGGCCGCTTAAGAATATCGCATCAATCACGCGGCAGAACCGAAAGCCCGCGGAGGCAGACAACCCCTTTACGGCCATGGAGAAATCTTTTGCCGAATACATGGAAAATGTTCTTAATATTTATCGCGACTATCGTGACCTGAGCCAGGAACAGTTTTTTAAACAAATCTACGGCAATGATTGGCTCAGGCGTTTATTCCCGCCTGCACCGGAAGAACCGTCCAGAGAGCTACCCGAATATGAACGCGCCGATTACGACAAGCGCCTGCTCGCCATGGAAGAAGGAGGTCCGGCCGCCGGTTTAATCCGTGTGTTTATGGCGATTGCCAAAATCGGTCAGCACGTTAAAAGGCGGCATTTTGAAATCGGTACCGAAATTGCCAGGACCCACAAGGTATTGAGCAAGCTCAGGCCATTGCAATTTAAAAAGATCATGCACGAGCAGACTGCAATCCTTCAGGCTGACGAGGGCAAAGCCCTTAATGCCCTATCAGTCCTGATCAAGGACAAGGACGACCGTTCGGAGGCCCTCAGTATCGCCCGCAGACTCTGCCTGGTGGACGGACCATACAATGACGCTGAAAAGGCCATGCTCGAAAAGATCAAAAAAGGATTGAAACTGTAGGGTATATCCAAAATAAACAGTCAGATGCATGTCCAGCCGCAAATCCAGCAGAATGCAGAGCATTTTTGATCCCCCCCGAAATATGCCATTTTGGTGGAATCGACCAGCACAATTAAACAGACCGGCATTTATGATCCTTCCCGGTGTATGACTTGGGAAAGATCATTGGCCGGGACGCACGCCCTAGCCATTGCATAAGTGCATAAATCCATTAATATTCACTGGTATGGTTTTTGCCAAACAAATGGAGTAAAATGCCTCTTGTTGCATACCTTTTTTAATAGGAGACTCGAACATGTCAGAAGTCGTGCGCTTTTCGAAAGAAGGAAACATCGGGATCATCACCATTAACAACCCGCCGGTGAACGCCCTGTCCCAGGCTGTTCGGGCCGGAATCAAGGCAGGCCTGGAAAAAGGCATGGCGGACAACGATATTGCGGCCATGATCATCCTGTGCGAGGGACGCACCTTTATTGCAGGCGCCGACATCCGGGAGTTTGGGAAGCCGCCCCTGGAGCCTTATTTGCCGGATGTCTGCCAGTTCATCGAAGATTCTCCCAAACCGGTCATCGCTGCAATCCACGGAAC
>CAZXIP010000389.1:0-1575 GCA_964640755.1 uncultured Smithella sp.
ATTGCATCAAACTTGCAGCTCTGAATACAGGCGCCGCAGCGGGTGCATTTATCTTTATCAATGATATGGGCTTTTTTCTTCTCGCCGGTGATTGCCTGTGTTGCGCATACCTTGACGCACACACCGCAGCCGGTGCACTTTTCGGGATCGATGCTGTATGTGATAAGTGCCTTGCAGACGCCCGCGGGACAGCGGTGCTCTTTGATATGGGCTTCATACTCCTTGCGGAAATATCGAATCGTACTCAGCACCGGGTTGGGGGCTGAGCCGCCCAGGGCGCAAAGTGACCCGTCTGCAATCGCCGCTCCCATAGATTCCAGAATCTCGATATCACCCTCTCTGCCGCGGCCTGAACAAATATCCTCCAGAATGTCGCTCATCCGGCGGATGCCTTCGCGACAGGGCACACACTTGCCGCAGGATTCTTCTTTGAGAAACTCCAGAAAATAACGGGCGACATCCACCATACACGAGGTTTCGTCCATGACGATCATGCCGCCGGAACCCATCATTGAGCCGACTTCATAGAGTTTGTCGAAATCAACCGGGATATCCAGCAGGCTCTCCGGAATGCAGCCGCCGGACGGACCGCCGGTCTGCACAGCCTTAAACTTACGTCCATTGGGGATGCCACCTCCCATGTCGTAGATGATTTCGTAAAGCGTCGTGCCCATCGGAACTTCAACAAGCCCCGTGTTGTTGATTTTGCCGACCAGTGAAAAGATTTTTGTTCCCTTGGATCCTTCCGTTCCGATGGAAGCATACCAGTCCGCGCCTTTGTTAATGATCAGCGGCACGTTGGCCCAGGTCTCCACGTTGTTGAGAACGGTGGGCTTGTCGTACAGACCCTTTTCCACCGCGTGTACATATTTGGCTCGCGGTTCGCCGGCACGGCCTTCGATCGAGGCGAAAAGTGCCGAGGATTCGCCGCAGACAAATGCGCCGGCGCCTTTGTTGATGTGAATATCAAACGAGAAATCCGTCCCCAGAATATTTTTTCCTAAAAGGCCGTTTTCTCTCGCCGCCTCGAGGGCAATGGTCAAATGCGTCACCGCCAGCGGGTATTCGTTTCTGACGTAAATATATCCTTTATTAGAACCCACAGCGTAAGCGCCGATAATCATCCCTTCGATAACACTGTGCGGATTGCCTTCCATGAGGCTTCTGTCCATGTAGGCACCGGGGTCACCTTCGTCTCCGTTGGCAATAACATATTTTGGATCGCCGTGCGCCCTGCGAACGCCTTCCCATTTGACGGCTGCCGGGAAACCTCCGCCGCCGCGGCCGCGCAGGCCCGCCTTTTTGACTTCGTTGATGACATCTTCAGGTGTCATTTCGGAAAGTACCTTGGCCAGCGCCTGATAGCCTCCGATATTGAAATAAGCCTCGATTCGTGACGGATCAAGCATGCCGTTCTGGCCGAACACGATGCGGTTCTGTTTCTTGTAGAAGGGCAGGTCTTCTTCACGATACAGGGTTTTTTGTGTTTCCGGATGACGGTAGACCAACCGGCTGATGACCTCACCTTTGGCCACGGTTTTGGAAACGATTTCCTGCACATCTTCTACTTTTACA
>CAZXIP010000390.1:0-1572 GCA_964640755.1 uncultured Smithella sp.
AGGAACAGCTCCGCTTCCTGTCCTCCGCCAGCGGAGGTGGCGCGAAGCGCCGGAGGTGGTCGCTCTAAAAAATCACAGCGCCGCAGGAAGAATTACCCGGGAATGATCGTCATTTCACCATCCCGTGAAATAATCCAAGCTATAACACCTGATAAATCATCCATATATTTCAGTGCCCTGTGGATTTCTTGCTCTGTTTTCAGGCGATCCATCGCAACCCAAAATAAATAAACATCCCGCTGTTTAATTTATTGCAATAATTCCCCATGCTGTTTCACGTCTCTGAGATTGATCATAAAAAAATTCTTTATTCCATTTCTTCAAACAGATAATTTTTTATTGACAAATTCTGAAACAGTGTTTAGAAACAGCCTTCTTCAATTTTTTACTTAAAAAAATTAACTTTTGGTTGTGGCAACTGTGCCGGATGCGTAGCGCTGTTTTGCGCGTGGCGGTGTGTGTTTATTGGTGGAGTTTTAGGAACAATGGGCACAGGTTATGCTTTTGACTGGTTCTATTAGGAGGAAACAATTTGATGCATGTCATTGATGAATTTACCATAAATAAAATTCATAGGAAAAGAGAAGAAGTTGAGATTGAATCCTACCTGAATCATCAAGGCAGAAATACGAGTGTGATATTATTAGGTGTATCTCTGGAAGCACAATTTAAATTTAAAGATAAATATATATTGTTTTTAACAGAAGATTGTCCATTTGAAGAATGCTTGTTTATTTATCTCCTCGATCAAACCTTTAACGTATTGGACAGAGCGGAAATATCCATCCAATTTACGCCGGGAATACTTGGTGATTTGAAAATTGAAAATAATCATGAAATTAGTTTCACATTTTTTTCAAATGACGAGAAATGGACCCTGTCCATACTGCCGGCACCGAAAAGAGTTTTGACCCACGGGTTGAAGGTTCCTGTGAAGAGGCCCTTTTCTTTGTTTGGGAAAAGATATTTCGATTTAAGATTTGAAGAACGAATTAGACAGCTGCCGGAAGGCAATACTATTCAGGCAAGCAATTAAAAACGATTAATTAATGAGAGGGAAGCATGAACATTTTTGACATGGGATCGAAAGCAAGTTTCCTGTTTGAAGTTCAGGGAACATCCTTAAGTATGTCTGTCCTTAGTTTTAAATCACAGGAACGGATATCATCACCATATTTAGCAGAGGTATCGCTAGCCAGTTCTTCCGAAATAACATTTGAAAATATTATGCAAAAAGAAGCCTTGTTAACCTTGATCGGTCTGGAATCCGACCGTTACATCCACGGTATCGTCAGAAAATTCGAACATACCGGAAAAAGCGGCGAGGGAACGGATAAAGAAAAATACCTCTATCGTGCCGAGATCGTCCCCTTTACCCAACTGTTGTCACTGGAACAAGATTGCAGGATCTTCCAGAACAAAAAGGTCCAGGACATTGTAGTGGACATCTTCAAAGACAGCGGTGTTCCATCCGACCGCTACGAGTTCCGTTTGAAGAACAAAGAACACAAACGAAGATTCTGCGTCCAGTACCGGGAAACCGATCTGGACTTTATCAATCGTATTTTACAG
>CAZXIP010000391.1:0-1568 GCA_964640755.1 uncultured Smithella sp.
AAAATTCTTTCGATAAAATTTTCGCGCAGCGCCGCGTCGTGGAGGCGGCCCTCTTCCTCCACCGGCAGCAGGGGAAACTTTTCCATAAAAATCCGCGCGAAGATTCCGATGCCGGTTTTTGCGGGCATGCCTTTGTCGTCATACACTTTAACTCTTTCCATCCCGCTCGAGGGTGAATCGCTCTTGAAAATAAAACCGCAGAGGTCTTCCGCCTCCAGTTGTGTCACCCGCTTTTTTGCCCAGTTTGTCATCATGTCCGTTTTATCCTCCCGGGTGCTGCGGGTCATCAGGCGCGGCGCGTCCGGTTTTCCTTCGAGCCGCATGGCTTCCCTGGGGACGCTCATGCCGCACTCGACTTCCGGGCAGACCGGGACGTAGTCAACATATTGTCCCAGCGTGTCGCGAAGAAAATGATCCAGCTTATGCCCTCCATCATAACGGACGGGATTGCCTAAAAGACAGGAACTGATGCCGATTTTTATTTTTTCCATGATGTTTCCCCCATGTGTTTTTGTGTAACAGCGGATGAAATATATGTCAACTGATCAAAGATAAAATGCTTCACAAAAATAATGTGATAGTGTAGCATCACGGCGAAATTTAATATATAAATAAAGGCAGTTCGACGTATCAAAGCCGGTATCATGCCGGTTCAACGGCCCGATTGGATGATTGGCTGGCTTTAAATGACGATGTGACGCTACAGGTTTGTGTTTAAAATAATATGCTGAATCAAGATCTGAGTTTCTTTTATTATATTATACTATTCGCGATCTATTGCTTGATCGGGTGGGTGCTGGAGGTTTTTTACAGATCCTTCAAACAGCGCAAGTTTGTCAACGCGGGATTTCTTTTCGGCCCCTTCGTTCCGATTTACGGCATCGGCGCATTCACCGTTATTGTTCTGCAATATTTTATTCAAAACTGGCATTTCATTCCCAGGTATGCTGTTTTGGGTCTGTCCATTACCTTTATGGAGTACATGATAGGGTTTCTTGCCGAAAAGATCTTTAAACTTCCGCTTTGGAATTATTCGGACCGCAGGTTCAATCTTCATGGCCGGGTCTGCCTGCTGTTCTCGTTGCTGTGGACCGGCTTGGCCGTAGTCTTTTCTGAATTCATTCATCCGGAAGTCTTTTCCCGCGTGGCATTACTGCATGAAGGGTTTGTAAAGCCTGCAGCCGTTGCCTTCATGATTTATTTCTGGGTGGACTATACATTTTCCGTGATGTCCCTGGCCTCTTTCCGCAATGCCGTCGCTTATCTTTATGAAGAATATTTCAATCTGAGTAATACGGAAATTGAAGAAAGTTTAAATTCATTTCAACGTCTTCGTGATGCATTCCCCGATCTGAACCAATACATCAATCAAAACATCAACAAAAAAATCAGAAACAGGCTTAGTTCTTTTCTGAAAACCATTCAGGAAAAAATTATTCTGGAAATGGAAGGGCGGAAACCATTTGAAAATGAATACTATGAAACTGTGGCGGACATCCTTCATCATGAAGAATTTTTAAAACTTAAGGATTATTTTCATCATAATTCAAGTATCTACTCCCATGTTC
>CAZXIP010000392.1:0-1548 GCA_964640755.1 uncultured Smithella sp.
CTCAGATTTTCCATTAGAAAAGATATTTATTCAAGTTTCGCAACATGGCGGACCTGAGGCATTGGCCCACAGGCCGCAAAACCAAGCCCGCTTCTTTCTCGGAACAGACAAGAGTAAGTGGTTCTTGTCCGAACCGTTTCTCCATGCGCCGCCAACGGCCAGCACCATTCCGTGCAGTGTGGAAAGTGTATGATGAACAGGGGTTCTCATTACGGTCTGACGGAACATGCTCATCAGATTATAAGCCAGCATGGCAAATGACAAAGCGGCCTCCGTCGCCCAAAATTTCTGCATATTGAAAGCATCCAGCCCGAAATCGGCTTTCAATTCCTTGATCCGGTTTTCCGCATCTGCTCTGCCTCTGTAAGTGCGCCAGACTTCAACCGCCGGCAAGGCAAGATCCGTTACGAATGCGCCATATCGCCAGCCTTTTGCCGCCGGATCATCAGGAAACAAACTGAGACTCTTGCCGGGTGCCTCCCGATTCTCAGTACTCTGACGTATGACAACGATACGACGCGCCCTTTTCCAGCCGATGGCCTGATACTCGATTTCTCCAATCTCAATGCCCCGCTTCAATGCCCACCAGTTACTGACCTGGAAGATTCTCCGCTGCAGGGGATAGGTCAGTTTCGCGGCAACAATATAAGGAATACGCTTGACTTCCAGCGTCGAAAGAAAGGCATCGTCAAAAAAACCGCTGTCGGCACGCAAAAGCCCTACGGCCTTTCCCTCCAGATGGGCAAGTGTAGATTCAAGAAATTGTAAAACGTTGTTCGAACTGTGCACATTCCCGGGACGAAGCCAAAAATTGGCAACGAGACGATAATCCGCAATAAACGCCAACAAGGGATGATGACTTGCCCGTCCGCGCCGACCAGGATTGTAGCCGCGACAAGCGCCTTCCTGTTGTCCGTTACGGGTTACTACCGTCGAATCAAGGTCAAGGGTGATAAGCTTCATTTCCGGAAGCTTGGCAAACAACCAGCGATACATGTTCATTTGCACACGCTCATTCGTCAGCATGTCAAAACGACTGAAAAGACGAATAATCGCTTTGAACTCCGCAGCGCATGACCATCCGAAAAGACGGCATAGAACGTTATCCAGACGCACGATCTCCGCATGGGCAAAACGACAGGCCCCGCACCAGATCGATACTATGAATTGCTCAATAAGCTGTCGTGGCGCATAACCACGATTGGATAATGGCTCCGGTATGCCAAACTGTGAAAACGCTTCCTGAAACTGCAAGCGATCAAGCATCTGCTTCATCAGGGCTATGCCGCCCCATGCCGTAACTTCTTTGCTCGAAAATCCGACTGTATAACCGTTTCCCTGAAGCTGCCTCTCCATCGCATTACCCCATAACATACTGATTTTCACAATGTATTTCTAATGGTTTCCATTAGAACATGTTACAGTTGTTCTTTCAACGACTATCACGCGCAAAACGCCTGCATTGATCAAAATCACCTAATGGAAAATCTGGGTTAATAATTGAAAGGCAATAACCTCATGAACCCTTTTAGACTTACCTTGGCCACA
>CAZXIP010000393.1:0-1547 GCA_964640755.1 uncultured Smithella sp.
GAATAAGCACTTGACATTCTGGAACTTGACACTAATATAAGACATAATTTTAAGTATGGTAATTTAACTGCAAAATGTCTGTCGCCATGATGTGGACAGGTGGAGGAGGGTGTAAAAATGAAGAGAGTATTGCTTTTTCTTGTAACCAACATTGCTGTTCTTGTTGTTTTGAGCATAGTAGTAAGGATTCTGGGGGTGGACCAGCATCTGACCGCCAACGGGATCAACTATATGAGCCTCCTGATTTTTGCGGCGGTGATCGGTTTTGGCGGGTCGTTCATATCGCTGGCCATGTCCAAGTGGATGGCCAAGCACGCCACAGGCGCCCAGGTGATTGTGCAGCCCCGGTCTGACATGGAAATCTGGCTTGTGGATACGGTGAAAAAGCAGGCTTCCGGGGCGGGCATTGGAATGCCGGAAGTGGCCGTTTTTGAATCGGATTCACCCAATGCGTTTGCAACCGGCATGAATAAAAACAGTGCACTGGTTGCCGTGAGCACGGGTCTTTTGCGGACGATGAAACGAAATGAAGTCGAGGCGGTGCTTGGGCACGAAATCAGCCATGTTGCCAACGGCGATATGGTTACGCTGAGCCTGATTCAGGGTGTCGTCAACACGTTTGTTATTTTCCTGTCCCGCATTGTCGGTTATTTTGTGGACCGTGTCGTTCTTAAAAATGAGGAGGGCCACGGGGTAGGTTTTTTCATTACCAATATCGTTGCCCAGATTGTTTTTGGTGTTCTGGCAAGTATCATCGTGATGTGGTTCAGCCGGAAGCGTGAATACGCGGCGGACGCGGGCGGCGCGAGTTTGGCCGGAGCCGGCAGCATGATTGCCGCTTTAGAAAGCCTGCAGCGCAGTGCCAGTGAGCCCCTGCCGGGTCAGATGAAGGCTTTCGGCATTGCGGGAAAGCCGTCAACCAGCGGTCTAAAGCTCCTGTTCATGACCCATCCCCCGCTGGAAGATCGTATTCTTGCTTTAAAGCGTTCCGCGGGAATGGCGGCGTAAAAAACTTAAGAGAACGAAAACTTCTTATTACACATGATTGCGAAGCTGCAGTTCCAAAGGGTGCGGGTTTAAGTAAACCTGCTGTTTGAGATAAGGTTGATCGTATTTCCGGACATAATGGCCGATCAGGGTAACGGGAACGATCAGCGGCAATAAGCCCTTTTGATAATGATCGAGAATTTCCAGCAGTTCTTTTTTTTCATCGCCGGATAATTGCTCCCTGAAATATCCCATCATGTGCTGCAGCACGTTCACGTTTTTTTTCGGAGTCGTTTTCAGTTTCAGCGCTTCCATCAGCCATGCTTCATATTGTGATCTCAGATCCTGCAACACCTTGGTTTTTTGCCCGGCGACCAGCTTTCCCATTGCCTGGTAATTCTTTGTGCTGTGGGATAAAAGCAGGTATTTATGACGGGTGTGAAAATCCACCAGGGCTCCCCGGCCGGATTTCATGCTGCGAATCTCCCGCCAGCGCCTGAGAGTGAAAATTCTTTCGATAAAATTTTCGCGCAGCGCCGCGTCGTGGAGGCGGCCCTCTT
>CAZXIP010000394.1:0-1547 GCA_964640755.1 uncultured Smithella sp.
CGTACGATGACATGCGTGTTGAAGGCCAGTACAGAATGAACATAACGTTTGCCATACTTAAGGAAGATCTTGTCGAAAAACACGGGTTCATTGATGCAAAGTCGCTAAACGGCGGCGGTGAAACGGCTTCAAGGATATTGTCTGAAAAACTGAAAAAGGCCATCTCCGGTGATCCAGGTATCATTGAAAGCACCGTCAATGATTTCATTTCACGCGGCTATCTGAAAGAGGATCACAGCAACGAGGGATGCACCTGGCGCTGGTCGTGAGTATGAGCGCTTCTCAAATGATTACTTCTGATATTTTTCAAAGAAAATATCGATGTAGTCGGTAACCGTGTGTTCTCCGTCCGGTTGTGTCATTTTCTGCATCCGCCAGTATTTGCGGCCGCCCCATGCCTTCAAAAGGAACCTGCCTTTGCGTTCATAAGGGATACCACCATTGATATAGCTGATTCTGGTAACGATTTTTCCCTCAAATTCCAGCACTTTCGGGTTAATGATTTTAACGGTTCCGTCGATCTTCATATAGTTGAGATTGCCTTCGTAGTGTTCTTCCTGGTAACCGTCCACCATAAGCTTGTCGTCTTTTTTGTAAATCGATGCCTTGCCGACGCCATTGTGATTTTGGAGCCATTGCAGGGTCAGAATATGGTTTCCGAGCACAAGCTGCTCTGCATCACCCGCACTAAAAACCGTGACGGGGGATAACCCGAGAGAGATAATAAAAATAATGGCCAGATATTTGAAGTGTTTCATGGGTAAAATCCTTGAAGTCATTAATTTTCTGAAAACGTACTCCCCGTTTCTAAAAAAATAATCAACAATCCATTCAGCTTTTTATCTTTTTCAACAAATAGGCCATGTTTTCTCCCAACGTTTTCATGTTCTCCATTCCTTCTTTGTCATTATTTACTTCACCCGTCTCGAATCCATAGGCCATGTTCCAATAGCTGGCTCCTACCAGATACATCTGCATGTAATGCATAAAGTGATTGATCGTGTCAAAGGTATGAATTGCTCCGCCTCTCCTTACCGCGACGACGGAACCTCCTGCCTTATGTTTTAAAATACTTCCGTTTGTTATGGAAACCATACCCACCCGGTCAATCCATGCCTTCATCTCCGCTGTGACATCTGTAAAATATGTCGGAGACCCCAGGATCATGCCATCGGCTGCGATCATTTTTTCGATACATTCATTTACAATGTCATCGTCAAATACACAGCGTTTATTTTGATTCTTTAAACATTTGTAACACCCTTTACAACCCCTGAGCGGCTTCAAGGCAATATTGATGAGCTCGGTTTCAATCCCTTCTTTTTTCAACTCATGAAAAACCGCTTTGATTAATATGGATGTGTTGCCATTTTTACGCGGACTGCCGTTGATTCCTATCACTTTCATTTCACATCTCCATAAATAATATTTTAATTCCGCAAATGCGGGACGAGCGTCGATTCTCCGTAGTTTGCAGCGAGGCGGTTAAAATAAACAGTCAGGCTTTTCTTTTCAATACGCCTACCGATTTAAACAGAGGCTGCACA
>CAZXIP010000395.1:0-1523 GCA_964640755.1 uncultured Smithella sp.
CACAAAATTATGTGAGACGAGTCCTTGCTTTCTATGAGTCGTATGGCAGCAAGTCTTGACATCCTTCCCCAACCTGAAGAAAGGGGATTCCCAAAACAGCTAGGCTGCTTTGAGGGTTCCTGCTTCACGGAGCGGCCTGACTGCGCCAATCTCTCCACAGGCTAACCGGGCGTGCCCCGCCCTTAAAATGTTTACCGCCGCGGTGATGTCCGCATCGCCGGCATAGCCGCAGGCCACACAGACGAAATCCGCCTGAGTGAGCCTGTTTTCTTTTGCCGTATGTCCGCACAACGGACATTTCCGGGATGTGTTCTTCGGATCGACAAGCACCACAATCCCGTTTGCCCAACCCACCTTGTATGCAAGATGCCGGCGGAACTCGTCCCATCCGGCATCCAGTATCCTCCGGTTCAGGCCGGACTTCTGGCTGACGTTTTTACCGGGGTTGTCGATACTGCCTTTTGCCGACCTGCTCATGTTCCTGATCCGCAGATCCTCAAGGACAACCAGGCCGTGGTTTTTGGCTATTCCGGTTGTCGCTTTGTGGATGAAGTCCCTGCGGGTGTTGGCAATCCTGATGTGCAACCTGCTGATCTTCGCTTTAATCTTTTGGAAATTCCTGGAGAACTTCTTCTTTCTGGCAAGGCGTCTTTGCAGTTTCGCCAGTTTTCTTTTGTACCGTTCAAAACAGGTCGGGTTTTCGATGACCGTACCGTCGGACAGGGCGCACAGCTTTGCGATCCCCATGTCGATGCCGACAGCTTTTGCCTGCGGAGTTTCACTGGCTATCTCGACCTCGCAGCAGACGGACACGAACCAGTGTTTCCCATTTCGGGACACCGTTATGTGTTTGGGCACTCCTTTTATATTCTGGCTCTTGAAGAACCCGATCCAGCCGATCTTCGGGAGAAAGATGCGCCGATTGTCAATCTTGAATGCCTGTGGAAAGCGGAACGAATCGACGGATTGGCCTTTCTTCTTACGTTCAGGAAAATCCGCACGTCCCTCAAAGAAGTTTTTATAGGCAACGTCCAGATCGCGAACCTTTTGTTGAAGCACCTGTGAGGGGATTTCCCTGAGCCAGTCGTACTCGTGCCGGAGCTGGGTTACTTCGGGGATCTGCTTGTATGAATTCAGAGGCATCCGCTGGGAAGAGTAGACGACTTTACGCTGTTCAAGGCATAGATTCCAGACGAGGCGACAAACCCCTGCAATACTGGCAAATTGCCGACACTGCTCAACATCCGGTTTCAGTCGAAACTTGTATGCTTTGTGAATAGTTTTCATCGCTTACCTAGGACATACTAGAACGAACGTTCTAGTATGTCAAGCAAAAAACGACACCACACAAGCCTTATATCCCAGACCTGAAGGACGTGGTTTTACGGCCCTGACTGATAAAAAACAAATAAAGGGAATAACCGCCAGAATGATGGACACCGCGACAACTCCCCTTGTTTGACGTTCAGATATCATGTTTTATTTATGCTTTTTTTCCAGATGAAAAGCGTCATGAAGCACCG
>CAZXIP010000396.1:0-1522 GCA_964640755.1 uncultured Smithella sp.
AGGACATACCGGCGGATTTTCCGATCGGCAGACAGGCGCAGTGCCCCGGTTGCGACGCTGATCTTCACTGCTGTTTGAACTGTGTTTTTTATGAATGCGGGGCATACAATGACTGCAGGGAAAATCAGGCCCAGCGGGTTGTGGATAAAAACCGGTCCAATTTCTGTGACTTTTTCCGATTCCGTGACACACGTGAAAAGCCGGAGCCCCTGTCGTCTGATCCCAGGACAAAACTGGAGACCCTGTTTAAAAAATGAATGATGGCCGCAGTTGAAATTTCCTGCTGAAAGAGCGGCATTTTTCAATACCTGGAGCCGGGCGGCTGGTTCAGGCCGGTTTCCCGGTCTTTTTCCGTACCTGGGTCAGGCAGTACAGTCCCTTGCCTGCGTGAACCGGCCTATAGCATAGGTTATCCGAATTGCAGGATGAATAAGTTTGCTCATGGCTTTTCCAGCGGATGATTAAATCCGGTTCGCAGATGAACGGGCGGGCCATGGCGATGAAATCACAAATGCCGTCCTGTAAAAATTTTTCCGCAACGGAAAGCGTGCGGAAACCGCCGACCAGGATCAGGGGAAGGCCGATTTTTCCTTTGAAATATTTTGCTTCCTCTTTGTAATAGCCTTCGCTTTCCGGTTTGATGCTGCCCGGGCGCGCAGGAATCATCTTTCCCGATTCCGGCGTGCCGCCGCTAAGCTCAATGGCTGTGACTCCGGCCGCTTCCATTGCGGCTGCGGTATCAATTACATCATCGATGCATATTCCATTTACCAGAAAATCATTGACATTCATTTTTACCAGAACCGGAAAATTGCCGCCTGTGGATTTCCGGACAGCCTGCACCACTTCCAGTAAAAAACGAGACCGGTTTTCGGCCGTTCCTCCATATTCATCATGGCGGCTGTTATAATGAGGAGACAGGAAAGAGCTTAAAAGATAACCATGTGCGGCGTGAACCTGCACACCGTCAAAACCCGCCTCCTTCACAAGATATGAAGCGCTTGCGAACGCCTTTACCGTTTTACGAATATCGACAGACGTCATTTCCCGGCAGATGGTTGCGTCGCTGTGCCGCCGCACCGTCGGTCCTATAGCCGCCTCGCCGGTCAGGGATGTATTTGCAAAAATTCCCGCGTGGTTGATCTGTGCCACAATTTTACCGCCTGCTTCATGTACCTGGCGGGTCATGTCCATCAGCGCGGGAAGATAATCGTCATGCCAGATGCATAATTGCCTCTCACCCGCACGTCCTTCGCTGCTCACCGACATATGGCCGGTAATGATCAGGCCGGCGCCGCCTTTGGCGAGTCGCACCATGAATGTTGTCAACGGCGCTGAACAGAAACCCTGACTGGTTGCCAGTCCCTCTGCTGTTGCAGAGCGTATAAAATGATTAGACAGGTTGATGGAGCCGATGGCGGCCGGTTCAAATACTTTCATGTTGTTTATCCAATATTCCGTCAGTCGGGTTAGAGATCATAAAGTGTTTCATCCTTGCGGGGTTTGCGTAAAACAGACCGTT
>CAZXIP010000397.1:0-1515 GCA_964640755.1 uncultured Smithella sp.
TACGGTTTTTCCCTGGGTGGCAATGGAAGGTTCCCCAAACCCTTGCATCCCTTTCAGCGATTATTTTTAGAAACGGCGCGCTATATTTCCGTGAGGAACGCGCAAGACCTCGACTGGATCGGAAAGCTCGATGAACCGCCAATGATGGATTTTTTCCCAGACGTTGTATGGCAAACATCGTCCTTTTTCCCGAGGTTAAGAATTCATTCCCGGAGAATAAAAATCGGAATTCAGATACACGCGAAACCATTGATCAGACGGCATGCCATATACCTCCCGTTTCTATTGGCGGCGATTACGAGGCTGCGGGAAAATATTGACTTTGTGATTATCGATGTTAACGGGAAAAAGCAAAATATGGCGCGTCTGAAGAAATGGTTTGGTCATGGACCAAATATTGAGTATTATTCCTTCAATAAACTCGCGGACGATTTGGATGTTTTGAGCTCTCTGGATCTGATCTGTTCTACGCAAATGCACACAGGCGTTGTTTGCATGAGTTATGGAATTCCATTTATTTCGCTTTTTGGGCATCCAAAAACAAAACTGATGCTGGATAATCTTCAATTATCTTCTCTTTACTATGAACATCAGGATATTCCAAGATTATGCTCATTTTTGATGAGCGTGACGCGACTTCGTTATTTTACGGATGCCTTTGATGTTCCAATGCTCGACAATCTCCAGCGAGAAAGCCGGGGACATCTTGAAAGCCTTAAAAAGCTTGTTTATGACGGGCAGCCGTTATGAAAATACGATCAGTCCTTCTGTTAATGCAGCTAATGGCTGAAGCGTAAAGCATAGATTTCCTGAGCGGATTTGGGCTTGATGGATAAACAACCAACGTTCAGCGTCATATTACCGGTTTGTCACGGCGGTCGTTTTCTGGAGAGCGCTTTATCATCCCTGAAAAAAGTGATTCCCCCTGCGCATGGATACGAGGTGATTGTGTCGGGAACTCATAATGCCGCTGCGGCGATATTCAGCCGTTTTGCAGGACCTGGTTGGTTGTTTGTTGAATCACGAGGCAATCGGTCCGACGCGCTCAATGCGGCCTGCTCGGTAGCCCGTGGCGCCACATGGGTTTTTTCCGATGATGATTGCGTGTTTTCATCAGAATGGCTTTTAAAAATTGATACCTTTTTTACATGCCACGCGGAGGCGGCGGCAATGGGGGGATCGGATGTTCTGGTTCAAGACGCATCAGATTTTGATAATGCACTGGACGTTGTTTTGAATTCGTGGTTCGCCACAGGGGGAACACGATCCGGCCGGTCATTCAAGGCGGGGGGGTATTATCCCAAGCTCTGGAATATGTGCGTTCGGGCAACCGTTGCAAGGCAAGTGGCGCTGGACAGACCAGAAGGCCGGTTGATTTTTGATACTGGCCTGCGGGTTCATGAGGATGTACATTTGATTGAACGAATCAAGGCGCAAAAGGGCAAAGTGGTTTATGAGCCATCAGTCCGGGTCGAGCACAGCCGGGACACAAATTTTAAGGCTTTCTTTACGCGC